>JBMTVV010000099.1:0-6814 GCA_049451755.1 Bdellovibrionota bacterium | reverse complement strand
ATAAAGAGTGTGCCTGACTGTAGTACACTGACTACCACCGCCACACAGCTCTTCAGGGAATGCGCCCCGTCGAGAAGCGGAATAAGGATTCGATCGAGGGGGTCAGTTTTATACAGCTCACCTCGCAAAGTAATGGTCCATTCCTCACCGGCTCTGAGCCGCCGAAATGGAGGCACAACTGGGCAATCAGACACGTCACAAGCAATAGCAAGCCGATCACTATGCACCTCAAGAAGATTTCGAAAATAGAGTCTTAAAAGCTCACGTAACAGATATCCTTCCTCTGTCGGAGATAGTTCTGAAATCTGATTGGCTCGCTCGAAAAGAGATGCAAGCGCCTCAGCTCTTGGCCAAAGCTGTGAAAGTTCAAAGAGCACTCTCTTTAGAGCCGGTGCCTTTACTTCAACAACTTCCTCCGATGGGCCATAGAAGGGAACCATCTCCAATGAAGACAACATGCTTTCAGTAACTTCTTTTGCTATGAGGGGCGAACTCACGAAGCATCCTCGCAGAGCATCTGCTGTTGGCTGCTGCAGCTCTTTTGTTTGGCTCCGAGAAAAGAGACTTCCACGAAAACTCGTTGGATATAGGATATCAAAATATTGAGCCGCGAACTCCAAAGGATCCACACCCTCAGCCCCTCCCATAGGTAGATTTTGAAGTTCCATGTGTAGCGCATGATTTCTCTGTGGTTGAGCATCTCCAAGATACCAAAGATGATTTCTTTTTAGTGCCTCAATAGTCTCTGACAACCATTCAGCATCTGCTGATGGGGTAAGAAGCTCATGGAGAATAAAACTATCAGACCTCGCTATATTTCGGCTTATCTCTTCACGAAGCTGCATACCGTAGGGACGGTGCGCATCAATAACTCGGTCCTCACTCACTCTCAAAAGCTCGCGCGCTCTCTCAATCCGCAGTTGGCTATCATCCTTTGGATTATCAATAGCACGGATCATCTTCCAGACACTTGAGCGAGCATTACACCCTGGCAAAACATTATGACTCAGATAGAGCACCCCTCCTTCAGAAAGGTGGTGTGACAAGGACTCAAGAAGCATCCCACGCTCACTATGAGGTATCCATGAGTAGACTCCATGACAAATGATGTAATCGAAAGTCCCCAAGGAGTCGCGAAGGACTTCTAGCTTTTCCGAGAAAAAAGATATATCGCTTCTTCCAATTGCAATGGCAGCTGCTTGAGCTTTCCTTATTTGCGCTTGAGAGGGGTCAACTCCGACAACTCGCATATGCGGATACTGCTCAGCAATTGCGAGGAGATGAGTTCCCGTTGAACATCCTACCTCCAACAGGCTGGCATGCGAGGGAGAAGTCGCTGACAGGCCACGCAATCGTGCCATCCACCAGAGCCTATCGGGGTATCTCTCGGGAGAGGGATAGCTTTCAAATGGAAGTACGTCGTAATCAGAGCCCACAAAACACCCTTTGACCCTTTCTCGATGACAGATTGGTCCCTAATCGAACAGCTCCTAGTGTCTCATTCCAGCTTTGGGCAGACAACAAAAAGTTATCATCTTCGCATTAGGGTCAGCGTCACTCTGTAAGAACATTCCGTAGGAAGCAGGTTGAATTGAAAGATATCGGCTATAATGTCAAAAAAACGATGCGCCCACTCTCCGTATATCGTATTTTTATTAATATATCTCCGCATTTTGCTGAGATATTTATGACATACGTATGAACAAGTAAAACCGTCTTATGCGACTTCTCTCTGAACATGAAGCTTATTCCCTCAAAATCTTCAAGCAAGACGATGTTCTCATTAGTCGCTATAAGATTGTTAGGACCCTCGGAAGAGGAACCTCTGGCATGGTGTATCAAGCTCGAGATCTCCAGATCGGGAGAGATATTGCTCTTAAGCTCATATTCCTTGACGGACCAAATCAAGAAACAGCAAAGCAAAGGATCCATCAAGAGATTCGAATCGCTTATAAAATTGAGAGCGACTACGTTATTAAACTCTATGACTGCTTTACTTGGGGCGCATATGTTGGACTCGTCTTGGAGTATGTAGATGGAACCTCACTATTTGATATTACCCAATCCGAACAACTGTTACCATGGAGAGACATAACAAAGATTGGGAGACAAGTAGCGTTCGGACTCCATGCCATCCATCAAGCTGGCATTATCCATCGAGATATTAAACTCGAAAACATTCTTCTAAACACAGATGGAATCGCCAAGATTACAGACTTCGGTATCTCGGTTCGCGAATCTTTTCTAGAGGGACAATACAATGAAGAACGTGATGAGGCGCGGGGGCAATCGAGGATCCAATCGAGGCTAACGGGCGATGGAAGAGTAGTTGGCACGATTCACTACCTTAGCCCTGAGTACCTAGAAACCCAAAAATGTGACTCTCGAGGGGATATTTACGCGCTCGGCATTCTTTTATACGAACTTGTGACATGTCAGTACCCCTTTGAATATTCAAGTATCCCCGAACTCGTGAAGAAAAAAATAGAGGGCGAGCCTCGCTCTATCTACGAATTTCGTGAAGACTGTCCTAAATGGCTTCACGACTTAGTTATGCGTTGTATGGCAAAAGATCCAGATGAGAGGCCACCCTCTGCGGAAGCCGTCTACAGAGCATTAGCTGGAGCACTTGCTAATACTCGTAGCCCGTCGGAGCAGCGGCGGCTTCGATTACATTCCTATCTAGCTCGTCGTCGGCGCCAAAAACGAATCCGTTCGCTCATTGGGATAATAAGTCTCTTGATCCTGCTCGCTTTTTGCGCCTATCGCTGGGATCTCATGGTCATGGCCTACTATCAACTTCAAATGACCATCACGCCCCTTTTTCTGAAACTACCCCTCTAACAATACATGCTTCAGAAATTATACCGAACATGATCTATATATACTAAGAACAGAGGATCGCATCGCAGCATATCATGAGCAAAGAGCACTCTCTCTACCCCTGCTCGAAATGGACACAAAGTATCTCTAATTCTTGGTCACCTTTCGGCGTATGTACAGTGACGAAATCACCAACCTTCTTCCGTAATAGCGCTCTGGCCATTGGAGATTTCCAACTAATCCGCCTCCGATCGAGATCAATCTCGTCCGTACCCACAATGGTGAAGGTTTTCTCGTTATCTGCCTCATCAAGAACCGTGACCGTGGCACCAAACTTTACCTCAGCCCCGCTCTGAGCACTTGGATCAATCACCTCAGCACTCTCTATTCGCTTTAATAGAAAACGGATACGTCTATCAATTTCGCGAAGCCGCTTCTTTCCATACAGGTAATCGCCGTTCTCCGAACGGTCACCATTTGCTGCTGCCCATGCGATTGTCTCTGTGAGCTTTGGGCGCTCGTCTGTTCGTAGAGTCTTCAACTCCTTCTTCAGCGCTCTCAATCCCGCTGGGGTGATGTAGTTCTTTTCATCCATATATCCCTGTTATTCACCACCAAAGGCAAAAAGACAATAATTCTATAAATATAGGAGCATTATCTTGTAGGACCTTACACGAGTGGACAGCGAGGTCTCCCGGTTACCTCTATTGCGCTTACAGACAAAAATACGAAAGCACTTCAGCCTTCAAAATAGGCATAATAAGAGTTATGGAAGAAGCAGAAAGCCTCGAAATAATTCGTCTCCAAAAGCGCGCTCAAACACAGCCCCAAGTGCTAGAGAGTATCCTTCGTACACGAGAGCAGTATCTCTCTTCATCTCCCTGTGAATTGGGCATGCGACGTCGACAGATATTTCAAGACTTTCCAGAGGCACATATCTGTGGGGTTGAGCCTTGGGGAGTAATGCTCACTGTTAAACGACTAAAAGATATCGCCTCTCCACCAAATGGATATGGCTACAAGGGAGGAGCAGCAAGACTGGCGCTTCAGGCGGCGCTTGGACTCCCGACTCATGGTAGACGCCCACGAGATCTTGACCTTATCCGTGTTTCATCTCACTCCGATACCATTGATACACTGGTTGCTTCGAAAGTAAGTCCTGACGACGCTCAATACGGATTCGGAGTTGAGTGCATTACTGATTTTCAACACTATCTCAATACGAGAGACATTACACTGAATGAAGTGATTGTCTTTCAGGACCGCGTTATTGCTTCGTATCAGGCTATCAATGACATGAAGGATGGAACCCTTCGAGTAACCTCCTTCGGTCTTACTCAAGATCTTGAATCACAAAACCGCATTGCGGCTAAAATGTTGAGGTTAGAGGCAGAAGCCCAGTATTTCCAGCAGCCCTCGTATACCCTCATACTACCGCCACTATCTACACTTTCTCTGTTTTCGTTTCTTTTACACCTCGAACGCACGCTCACCGAAAAACAGAGGCTTGCAGAGCTATTCATCCAACTCTGCAGTCAACATGGCTGTACCCCTCAAGAGCTAGAAGGCGCATGTACGCTTCAGCATGTGGTGAAGCAACTACGGCACCTGCCGAAGATACGAGTGAGCAGTTTCCCTTTCCTCTCACAACTACTAAAAAAGCCACAACGCAAAGCGAAGTCTACTATTCGGCTTTAGTACTCATCCCTTAGTACAATTACTTTCTTTTTACTCGTCTCTTCCGGTAGTATCCTCTTTCACCGAATTCTCGAGGCTGCAATGCATGTATAGTGTTCCATACGCTCAAATACAATGGCTCAACAATTCCGCACCATACTCGACGGAATTCGAGGACATATACTTTCCAGCCGAGGATCCCCTGCGACAAACTGAAGACGTTTTTCTCGCCGGCAATGATCTGCCAAAGAAATGGGCTAATAGCACCGCGTCACACACGTCCCCTCAGACCTGGACAATCGGTGAGCTCGGGTTTGGATGTGCTCTAAATTTTCTTGCAACGCTCCACGAATGGAAGCGACACATCTCACCGAACGCTCACCTCTATTACATCGCTTTTGAAGCTACTCCCATTCGTAAAAGTGACTTAGAGAGAGTTTTTAAGACGTTTCCTCAATTCTCCTCGGAGGCAAGTGCTCTTCTTCGATACTACCCCCTTCCACTCCGTGGCAATCATCGCATCTTACTCTCGCAGTATAATGCAACACTAGACCTTGTCTTTGGTGATGCGAATGAGACTCTCGCCGAGCAGATGTTTACTGCAGACGCATGGTATCTCGATGGATTCAGCCCCAATCGAAACAGGTCACTGTGGAATAAATCGCTATTCCAAACACTCGTGACAAAATCACACTCCGAAACCACCTTTGCAACCTATTCCTCTGCTGGGTGGCTGCGCCGAGAGTTAGAGGAAGCAGGGTGCACTGTCATGAAGGAAAAACACTCTGCGGGAAAACGAGAAACAATCCGGGGAGTTTTTCGGGCAGCGGCTCCAAAGCCTACTCGTCCCAACATAAAGCGAGTAAGCATCATTGGCGGAGGTTACGCAGGAGTGACACTCGCAACATGCCTTGCGCGCAGAGGTGTCACAGTTCAGATACATGAACGAGCAGCTGATATTTGTTCACAGGCATCAGGAAATTCTCAAGCGGTTCTTCTACCCTACATTACCCGGAAACCCTCTGCCGCAAGTAACCTGTATTTATCGGCTTTTCTCTACGCGCGGCAGCAACTCACACTTCTAGAGGAGCAATCAGGCACTTCGTTACTAAACACGCCTGGGATTATTCACTTCCCATCAACGACGAGGCTTCAGACTCTTTTAGAAGAACTTGATAGGCTACAAATACCAGAATCAGTAGCTCAAAGATTGAACGGCACCGAACTGAAAGAGAGGTACAATCTCCAGAGTGACACCTCAGCCTTCTTTTATGAGCTTGGTAGCTGGGTGCACCCGTCGAGCGTTGCGAAGACACTGCTTCAGGAACATCTACAACGTATCGAAGTGATTCCTCTCTCTGATATTCGAACGGATGCATTTGAATCTCTCTACGATAAAAGTGATCTCGTTATCTGTGCGAATGCATTTGAAGCGAGGGCTTTTTTCAACTCCCCTGATCTTCCGATTGAGCCGGTGAGAGGGCAACTTGCATTTGTAAAAGCAAATGCTCTATCTCAAGCAATACGGCCGATACTCTGTTACGATGGCTATTTGCTACCCTCCGATGGGAAAACACACCTAATCGGCGCATCCTATGATCATCACTCATTTGATACGACACCACGTGAGTCTGAAAATATGCAGATGCTATCGAATCTCAACGCGTGGTTGCCGGAGCTGTTTCCAGAAGACACGGATCCTACAACTGCTCGAGTTGCTTTTCGTACCTCCACCAAAGATAGACTCCCTATCGTCGGCTCAATTGATCATGAAAAAGCGTCTTTCCCAAAAACAATATTTTTTACTGGCTTTGGTTCGAGAGGGGTCACCTCTATTCCTCTTCTTGCAGAATACTTGACAAGCTCATTACTAGGCGAACCACTCCCTCTTTCAGAAATAGAGATGAATGCAATATCTGCTGATCGCTTTCGACAAAGACGCCACAGAAAAAGTGGGGCTATAGACCTCTAGAGATTAATACAAGGCTCTAACCTCACATCTTTCCAAGATGAGAGTTCTAATTTTCCCAGATTGTATGACAGTGACGCCTCACCTTGTGTGCTGCCGCAGAACTCGAAAAGAGCCTTAGTACTTTCAAGCACAAGACGTGCGTCCTCCTCACGCTCAATCTGCTGAAGAGCCACTGCAAAGTTATTCATAAGGGTAATATTCTTAGGATCAATCGCAATCGCAGCAGTAATGGCAATCAGGGCTAAATCAGGGTCACTATCAATATAGCCTGGGCGCCACGGATAACGGATACTCAGGGCACGTAGCGAGAGATCATGAAGGACGGCGATTTTTGCTTCATCA
>JBMTVV010000098.1:0-6826 GCA_049451755.1 Bdellovibrionota bacterium | reverse complement strand
TGAGCTAACGCGAGAGCGCTTGTCCCAACCGGATTGTGCGGAGGGATTTTTACTCGATGGGTTCCCGCGAACGCTGGCTCAGGCGCAGTCTCTGGATACCATGTTGCAAGATTTGAAAGCTCCAATTACCGATGTGGTTGATCTGCGAGTGGAGGAAGGTGTTCTTCTAGAGCGAATCAAAGGAAGGGCCTCAGCTGGGTCAGGTCGCAGTGATGACAGTCTTGAGGTCGCCTCTGAGCGTTTAAAGGTGTATTGGGCCCAAACGGCCCCTGTGAGTGGCTACTACCGTGACTCCGGGAGATATCGAGAGGTCGATGGACTTGGTTCCGTTGAGGAAGTCACCGAGCGAATCCTGAACTCGTTAAATACCTGAAATCACGAGCAGGTTCGCCCTGTTCCGTAGGAGGCGTCGAATAAGTAAGGAAGCCCAGAATGGGGGCTGCGTCCTGTTTTCTAGCTGCATATTTGTCGGCAACTGGAAACGGCGAATTTTTTTTCCCAAAAGTTGAGATATTTCGCGCTGCTCGGTAATATCCTGTGACTCTGGCGAATAGCTGCTGACATCCCGCTGGGGGTGAGTCGCCAGACAGCTCTGTAAGTTCGTGTGCTTATCGTCATTCTTCGGCGCGCGAAAATAACAGGTACGTTTAAAAGAAGAGCAACTTCTGAGTGAAGTCTCGATGGAAGAAGGTGAAGTCCCTCGATTGTAGGAACTTCGTACTGTTTCATGTGACTCATAGAGAAGGAACGTTGGTAAATGAAGTTCTGAGCTGTAGATGAGCACGTGCGGATGAGACCGTCTTCACAATAAGGGAAGATGGTTTTGAGAGTGGTCAGAAGTTGTGTCAGCTTAGAATTTTTGGAGGTAGTAACTGTGAAGGTGAGGGCATCAGTAAAGCAAATCTGTGCATACTGCAGAGTTGTGAGACGTAAGGGGAAGGTGTACGTGATTTGCAGTCGTACTCCAAAGCATAAGCAACGTCAGGGATAATGAGAGCAGGGTGAAAATGAGATGCAGCAATTACTGTCTCTACGAACCACTGTGTTTTTGAATCATAGTATTCTTGTATTTTTATAAGCGAGATTTTTAAAGAGAAACTACCTTTCAAGAGAATTCGTAAAGGGCAGTACCTAGCGAGACTCTTGAGTTGTGAATGTTCGTAATAAACGGAAGAGAGTTAAAAGGCGGCAGAAATGGCGAGAATTGCAGGAGTAGACCTACCGAGAAATAAGCGAGTACTACGGGCGCTGACCTATATTTATGGGATTGGGCTCACGAAGTCTTCGCAGATCCTCGAGCGAGCAGGTATTGATCCGAGCACGCGAACCGATGTGCTTACTGCTGATCAAGTGGCGAGTATTAGGAGCATCCTTGAAAAAGAAGAGAAGGTGGAAGGGGATCTTCGACGTGAGCGACAGATGGCCGTCAAACGCCTTATGGACCTTGGTTGTTATCGTGTATTGCGTCACCGACGTGGTTTGCCTGTGCGCGGACAGCGGACGAAAACGAATGCCAGAACTCGAAAGGGGCCTGTGAAGATGCAGGTTGCTGGTAAGAAGAAGGCAACGAAGAAGTAGGGGATATAAAACCGGAAGCAAGAGGGTAACGAAGGAAAGCAGATATATATGGCACAAGCAAAAGGTTCCGCAGGATCATCACGAAAGAAAAAGTCAAAAAAGAACGTTCCGAATGGCGTCGTGCACATTCAGGCAACGTTTAATAACACAGTGGTTAGCATTACAGATCCGGCAGGGAATGTGGTCGCATGGTCGAGTTCTGGCTGCAATGGATTTAAGGGCTCTCGCAAATCAACACCATTCGCTGCTCAAGTTGCGGCTGAACAAGCGGCATTGAAGGCGAAAGAGGTTGGTATGCGTTCTGTCAGCGTACTCGTTAAGGGACCTGGGGCTGGACGTGAGTCAGCGCTCCGCGCTCTTGCTACTGCGGGTCTGAATATTTCCGTGATTAAGGATATCACCCCAATCCCACATAATGGCTGTCGACCACGGAAAAGTCGTCGGGTGTAGAGCGTACAAGGATGAATTAAAGATTGAGCGAATTGGACCGTAGCTCGGGAACACGGGTTCGAGATTACGGCAAAAAAGAGCAAAACGAGAAAAGTTTTAGGGAGTAGTTGAATGGCGAAGTATACAGGACCTGTTTGTCGGTTGTGTCGAAGAGAGGGAGAGAAGTTGTTCCTGAAGGGCGAGCGTTGTTACACGAGTAAGTGTACTGTTGAACGTCGTGAAGGTGGACCGGGGCAGCATGGGAAAGGGCGTCAGCAATTCTCTGACTACAAGGTCCAGCTGCGAGCAAAGCAGAAGGTGCGTCGCTCGTATGGTGTCCTAGAGAAGAAGTTTCGCGACTACTTCAAGGTGGCAGCGAAGTCCAAGGGTGTAACGGGAACCGAGCTCCTACAGCAACTAGAAACACGTCTTGATAACATCGTGTACCGCCTAGGTTTCGGAACTTCGCGGGCACATGCCCGGCAGGTGGTGAATCACGGCCATATGTTGGTTAACGGTAAGCGGGTTGATATTCCATCATTTAAGGTTCAGGTGGGGGATGTCATCGAGGTGCGTGAGAAGTCCAAGAAGGATCTCAGCATTGGGGCGGCCGTGGCGCTTGGCGAGAGTCGTTCCATCCCTGAGTGGCTCACCCTTGACCGTGAGCAGCTGAGAGGTTCGGTGGTCGCATTGCCAACACGTGAACAGATGCCTCAATCGTACCAAGAACAGCTCATCGTCGAGTTGTACTCGAAGTAAACGGAGATGCATGTTGAGGGCCTGAAGAACGGGGCCTCACGGAGTCACAAGGAATAGAGATTTTCGTCGTAGAGCAAAATTTCAATTAGCGGAGACAGAAGAATGAAAAGAGTTACGCTTCGGGACTTAATTAAGCCAAAGAGAGTAGAAATAGAGGCTAGCACATTGGATGACCGGTACGGCAAGTTTGTTGCTGAGCCTCTCGAAAGAGGATTCGGGTTAACAGTTGGGAACAGCTTGCGAAGAATTCTTCTCTCTTCGCTGCAGGGCTCCGCGATTACCTCTCTGCAAATTGAGGGTGTCATGCACGAGTTTTCGACGATCCCTGGGGTTCTGGAAGATGTAACGCAGATTGTATTAAACCTGAAGGAAGTGGTGACTCTTCTTGATGAAAAGGATGAGGCGCATCTCACAGTAGAGGCTACTGGGCCATCTGAAGTGACTGCGGGAATGCTCGGTGGTGACCCGTCGGTTGCTATTCTTAATCCGGAACTGAAGATTGCGACCCTAAGCGAGGGTGCAACGCTCAAGATGACTGTTACCGTGAAGGTCGGTAGAGGGTATGTATCGGCAGATAGGAATAAGGTTGAAGGTGCTCCGATGGGAACAATCTTCATCGATTCGGTCTTCTCTCCGATTCGTCGGGTGAACCATGTAGTGACGAACGCTCGTGTAGGTCAACGGACCGACTACGACAAGCTCACTATGGAAATCTGGACTGATGGCAGTATTGATTCACGCTCAGCAGTGGCTCAGGCAGCGCACATCCTCGTTGATCAGTTAAACCTCTTCGTAGGAGATGGACTTGTTGTTGAAGAAGAGCCCGTCATTGAGGAGGAGCCGAAGAAGCAGCTCAATGAGAACCTTTTTAGGCGAATTGAAGAAATCGAGCTTAGTGTTCGAAGTGCAAATTGCCTTGAGAATGCTGATATCAAGTACATTGGAGAGCTCGTTCAGCGTAGCGAGGCAGAGATGCTTCGGACCAAGAACTTCGGTCGGAAGTCTCTTAATGAGATCAAGGAAATCTTATCGGGCATGGGGTTATCGCTCGGCATGAAGCTTGACGAGTTTCCGGGAAGAGCGTCCCTTGATTCTATGCATCGGGATCAGGTCGAACAGTAAGAGAGTGCCCGGTCTCCCTCGCATGAGGGGGGAACTCAAATACATACGGGACAAAATCATATATTCGGGTGGATGACATTCGAGGGAGTAAAGAAGAATGAGACATGGAAAGGTATTGAGGAAATTTGGTCGAGCGCCATCGCATCGGAAAGCGATGTTGAAGAATTTGGCTTCGTCACTCATCAAGCACGAGCGCATCGAAACAACCCTCGCAAAGGCAAAGGATCTTAGGCGTGTTTCAGAGAAGTTAATTACTCTTGCGAAGGAGGATTCACTCCACCGTCGTCGGCAGGCCTACAGCTACCTCCCTGAGAAAGGGGTGGTGCACAAGCTCTTCGCGGAGATTGGACCAAAATTCAAACAACGTCCGGGCGGCTACACCCGTATTCTTAAGACCGCTCGAAGGGCAGGAGATGCTGCCGAGATGGCAATCATCGAGCTTGTACAGGAAGAGTATAAGCCGACAGCAGGGAAAAAGAAGGCGCGTGCTACGAAGAAAGTAGCGGCTCCAGTGACTGAAACGCCAGTGGTTGAAGCAGCTGTGGTTGAGGCAGCAGAGGCAGAGGCATTGGAAGTGCCAGCTGCTGAAGGTGAAAAAGAAACAGTCGAATAGACTCCCCGAGAAGGTAAAGATGTTTCAAGGAAAGAAGATTCTCATTCTTGGAGTAGCAAATCAGAAAAGCATCGCATGGGCGGTAGCTGAAGCGCTTCATAGCCAAGGAGCAGAGCTTGCGTTCACTTATGTGAATGAGGCCATTGAGAAAAGAGTTCGTCCTCTTGCTGAGACCCTTTCTGGTTCTCTGATTCTCCCCTGTGATGTTCAGTCAGATGAAGAGTTAGATAACCTTTTCTCCGAGCTGGAGAGTCGGTGGGGAACCCTTGATGGTGTTGTTCACTCTGTTGCATATGCAGAGCGTGAAGACCTTCAAAATCCATTTTCACAGACCACTCGTAGCGGATTTCATACGTCGTTGGATGTAAGCGCGTACTCCTTAGTTGCTATTGCAGGGCGAGCAAAGAAGCTGATGGCAGAAGGCTCCAGCATTATCACCATGAGTTACCTTGGGGCTGAGCGGGCGATAGAGAATTACAATGTGATGGGAGTAGCGAAGGCTGCACTAGAAGCAAGCGTTCGGTATTTGGCTGCTGACCTCGGTCCAAGTGGTATTCGGGTGAATGCTGTTTCTCCAGGGCCCATTAAGACTCTTGCAGCCTCGGGTATCCCTAAGTTTAAGGAGCTTCTTGCACACTTTTCAGAGAAGTCTCCTCTGCGTCGGACGGTAGAGACAACCGATGTTGCGGGAACCTCCGTTTACCTCCTGAGCAACTTGAGTTCTGGGGTAACAGGAGAGACCATCTACGTGGACGGAGGATATTCGATTACGGGCGTGTAGCCCATTGTGGTGCCGTCCAGATTCAGCCGCAGCTTACATCCTCAGAGAGGGGCTTCGCTGTTGAGAACGAGCCTCTCGGGTAGCTGTTGAAAGCTCCCAAATAATATCGTTCAAAAAATCAGTAAGTTGCCGGGTGGTGGCTCATCGTCCTTGATTGAGGGTGTCTTACCCGCTAGCCCCCCGAAAAACGAGACGTCAGCGTGGTGACGTACACAGCTTCCCGCCAATATTGATTGTAGTTTCCCTTCCAGAGACTCGTTTCTCACTCTGAATGTCTCCTTTCTCTTTTTCGCAGCTCAGCAGTGTGGTTCTATAGAGGAATGAGCCAATCCGAACCCCAATCGTGTGAACAACTAGTCGGTGTTGCCCGCAGAATACTGGATAGTGCACTGGTGAGTGCGGAGGAGAAGCTTGTTCTCCTTGAGTTGTACTCGAATACCTTCGATCAGTTAATTGTCAGTGATGCGTTCGCACAATTGTCACCAGAGAGACTCAAAGAGCTCAATGCAATGCATGAGAGGGTTCTTCAATTTGCTCAATCGCTCGAGGGTAATTTAATACACGAGATGGCGCACCTGAGGAGAAAGGGGCAAGGCCTCGTGAAGTATCTTGATGTTTTGCCGAAACGGGTAAGTGCAAGAAATGTAAAAAAGGGGTGAGAGAAATGCGTTTGAAGACTGCATCGTTGTTGTGCCTGATTATGTTCGTTGTTTTGACTGCTTTTCCATTGGGCTCTCATGCGGATGTAACTCTTACGATACAGAGTGAGGGAAAGACGAGTAATATTTTGATCAAGGACACACTGGTTCGTATGTCTGGAGATGCGAGTGGCAGTGATAATGCGGGCGAGATAATTTTCAATGCTAAGAAACAGGAGCTGATAGCGCTCGACCCAGAGCGAAAAGAGGCAGCGGTCATGAATGAGGCAGATCTGCAGAAGATGGGAAATCAGCTCGGGAATATGATGGCCCAAATGCAGTCTCAGATGCAGAACATGTCGCCTGAACAGCGCCAGATGATGCAACAAATGATGGGTGGAGCGTTTCCACAGTCGGCACCAAAGCAAGAGGTGAAGCTCAAGGTCATCAAAACGGGAGAGATGAAGGTGCTTCTCGGTAAGAAATGCAGCCGTATCATTGTAGAGCGCGATGGAGAGAAAGCCTTCGAATACTGGGTTGCTCCAAAGAACTCCCTTGAGGGAGGACCGGAAGTGGTTCAGGCGTTTGCTTCTTTGGGAGAGTTCTTTTCAGGACTTTTTGATGCTCTGAAGAAGACTCCGATGAAGCAAATGCTCGAGAATCCATATGCTGCGATGGAGCGAATTGATGGCGTCCCACTTGAGACGGTGCAGTATAAAAATGGAAAAGCCGAGCGAGTTACAACTATTGTGACCCTTACGAAAGAAAGTTTGTCAGAGGAAAAGTTCGCTATTCCTTCTGGATTCAAGACGATTCGACTTGCAGATAGCCTTCCGGGCTAGTTATCCATTCCTGTGTAGAAGCAAGGCCTGTGCGGAAGCAAGCTGCGGAGTGGATGAGGGCATT
>JBMTVV010000097.1:0-6826 GCA_049451755.1 Bdellovibrionota bacterium | reverse complement strand
CCTCTATCATAAAACTGCTCATCATTCGTCTCATCAGAGTCGATAATTCTTACTTCACAACGAGAAGTCTTATGCCAAAGTCTCCACCTCAATTTGAATCATCATGTAGCTCAACGCCCTTTCGAGCACTGCTCGCTACCCAGTTTTTTGGCGCGTTCAATGACAATCTCTTTAAGACCATCATCTCGTTACAGGTTCTTGGCAAAGCGACAACAGAAGAAAACAGCATCCTCTTTTTATCTCTTACTGCTGCTCTATTTTTTCTGCCATACATTCTCTTTTCAGCGCTCGCTGGATGGATTTCCGATCAGTTCTCAAAGTCACTTGTCATCGTTAGGACAAAGCAATGTGAAGTGGTGATAATGGCGCTCGGTTTTCTCGCCTTTCACTATCGCTCTGACATCGGACTCCTATTGGCTGTTTTTCTCATGGGAGCCCAAAGCGCACTCTTTAGCCCTTCTAAACTCGGAATTATCCCAGAGATGCTGTCTGAAGAGGAGATTTCACGGGCGAATGGATTTTTAAAGCTCGTTACCTTTGCCGCTATCATCTGCGGAACAGCACTGGCTGGAGTAGTACTGTCGGGGCTGATAGACAATCCCGGGTATATCTGTGTCTCAATTGCGCTACTTGGAGTGTTCACGAGTTACAAGATTGCTTCTGTGAGAAGCGTTGGTGCGGCAGAAGCATTTTCTTTCAATCCAATTACTCCAAACCTCACCAATCTGAAACTCCTTTATCAAAGGAAATCTCTCTGGCTAACCGTTATCGGCAGTGCCTTCTTCTGGTCATTGGGAACCTTATTTCAATTAAATATCCTCCTTTTTGCGAAGGAAGAGCTTCAGTTCACAGAAACAGCTACAAGTATACTACTTGCAATTCTCGGGATTGGTATTGGAGTTGGGAGTGTGTTTGCAGGAAAGGCATCGGAAGGAAAGGTAGAGCTCGGGCTCATTCCGATTGGTGCATTTGGCATCGTCTTATTTAGCACTCTCCTTGCCTTCTCTGGTAATATCCCTGGACTACCCCATCTTGCGATTTGCCTCCTTGGAGTCAGCTCGGGATTCTTTATCGTACCGCAGACAGCGTATCTTCAAGAATTTAGTCCGCCCGAGAAACGGGGGCGGTTCATTGCAGCTTCAAATTTCTTCTCGAACTGCTGCATGTTTACTTCGAGCATTCTTTTCTGGGTATATATCGACTATCTCTCATTCTCCGGTCGAGAGCTCTTTTTGAGCATGAGCTTCATATCCTTGCTTGTTACCATCTACTTGGTGCGACTACTACCTGAGACCATGACCAGGTGCATCAATTGGATTGCACTCCATTGCCTCTATCGGATTCAAAAAGAAGGAGGACAGCATATACCCAAAGAGGGCGGAGCCCTACTTGTTGCAAATCATGTGACATACGTTGATGCTCTACTGCTTCTAGCGGCACTCCCTCGGCCGGTTCGATTTATCATGTATCGCCCGATTTATAACAGCTACCCGATACACCCGATTGCCAGACTCATGAAAGCGATTCCTATCTCTTCATCAGATGGAAGAGAACAATTAGAAGTAACCCTTCGTGAGTGTGGTGACCTCATTGAACGTGGGGAGCTTGTGGGGATATTTGCCGAGGGTGCACTCTCACGAGATGGAGAGATGAAAACGTTTAAGACGGGACTCGAAACTATCATGGCAGGACGGACCCAACCCATCATTCCGATTCACCTCGGCGGGTTATGGGGAAGCATTTTCAGCCATTACGGGGGAAAGGTATTCTGGAAACGACCAAGAAAGTTTCCATATCCTGTCACGGTAACCTTCGGAAAACCGCTGCCAAGCTCAACAGGTGCGGCTGATGTCGAAGAGGCAGTAAGAGCACTCCAAGACGAAGTCGCCTTGAAGTAGCTATTCACTTTTCATACTCAACATGAAAGTGCTCGATGAGGGACCAGAGGGAGGCATCACTTATTTCTGTTACTCCTTCTGTAAGTAAGATGCGAAACTCATGGCCTGCCTGCTGAACAGCATCTCTACAGTTGCAAAGCGCTCCGAGAAAACACGGAGAGACTGCACCGTGGAGCGTCACTCGCCACGGCATGCTACATCCCAGGACATCTTTGACATCGTATACTCCCTGAACAGCGTTCTCGCGTTGAATCTGAGTGCGGAGTGAAGGAATCTGTATCTCAACGAGCTCATCTCGAACTGTTGCTGCAATCTGCAGAGGCTCACCTCTCGGGCTCGTACGAGAGCGATCGGGTTCTCCGTAAGAAATCAGCGCCCTCGAATCTGACAGCCTTCCCTCTGATGAGGGCGACGGTAGCTCATGAAGAGCACTCAGAAACAATCGGTGACGGGTAATCGGGTTTCTTTTCATCTTCTATTCACTTACTCCTTTAGATGAGCGTTTCCCCGTAAGGGGATGATGAGAATCCGCGCCGCAAAATGAGCGCCGTAACCACTTGATTATATTCTTTTTTATCAACTGCCTGGAGCAAAACAGCACGTACTCCTGATGAGAGGATGTGAGGCACTCATCACTGATATGAAAACGAACTCAACCAAATCCGTCACGATTTACATCTGCTCTTCTGCTCGTGATAGGCACGCACGACACGCCATGATCACGCACCTTGAGCAACACGCTCCGTTCATTCGGGTGCTACCAGACACTCTGACAGATGAGCCGTTTTCCAAACCGTGGCTACTCCGAACCAGCGATCGTATCCGGAGAGCAGACTTCGTGCTCTTCCTTGCAGGAGAGACCTCATGGCTTGAAAATCACTATCAGTGGCAACTTCTTGCCGCACGCTCGCTTCATAGACAACGAGTCATTATGAAGGTACATCACGGAGAGATCCCAGTACCTCTTCACAAAGGAAACGCGCTTCAAGAACCTGTTGTGGGATTCGAACCACAAGCTCTCACGTCATACCTTCAACAACACGTTGCGGTTGTATAAGAGGAACAAGAGACCATGGCTTCCGAAAAATAAGGTCGTGCTATCGAAGTGAAAGCTCTTTTAACGCTGCTAAAAGCTCATCGGGCGTTGGCTCTTTTGCGTCTCGCGACTGCTGTTGATTCAAGTGAATTGAGATAAATGAATTATCACTCTCGAATGAGAGAGCAAGATCATCACTCTTAGCGTGTTTCAACGCTCGTTCAGAGACCACTTCCGGAAGGGAGAGGGTGCACGGCTCTGGCAAAGATGCCTTCAAGTTTCCTCCGACAATATTTACGATCTCCTTCAGAGCATCAAACATTTGCTCCTCTGCTGCCGCTTCCTCCTCAAGGTCAAACATCTCTCGCGTAATTTTTTGCGCTAGCTCATCACTGAAATGTACGACGAGCTTCCCATTCCACGCACCCTGTATGGTAATGCCGATGAGTGGACCTTCTAGCCCTGACCACAGCTCTTTTGTTTCAGATAGCTCAAAGCCAAGGAGCATTTGCCAGATCTTTGCGATGATCTTCCGCAACTCCTCCTCAATCCGTTGTTTCTCGTGGCGTGGCTCCATCCTTTTAATCCGTCTTCAGGGCGTAACACCCACCTCGTTCGTATGGTCTTCGAATAAAATCATCATCAAGATTCAGGGTCGTCTCAGCTGCACCGAGGAATAAGAAACCATCTGGTTGCATCACTCTCTTTATCTTCCCGAGAATCTGCTTTTTTACCTCGATGTCGAAATAAATGAGGACATTTCTAATAAAGACAATATCAGGCGTACCAACATCTCCCCATGGTTGAACAAGATTCAACTTTCGAAACTTCGTCATCTTTTTTAGATCATCTTTGACCTTCCATTGCTCGCCATCTTTCGTGAAGTACTTAATGAGCATCGTTGCTGGTAATCCTCGGTTCACTTCAATCTGGGTGTAGACACCCTGTTCAGCTCTATCGAGTACGTCCTGACAGATATCAGTACCAAGAATTTTGATATCCCACGTTTGAAGCTCCGGAAAGTGCTCCCGAATTGTCATACAGACTGAGTAAATTTCTTGACCCGTAGAAGCGGCAGCACACCATATGTTGAGCCTCCGAACTCCCCTACGCTTTTCAATAAGCTCTGGTAAGATTTCTTTCTGAAGCATCTCAAACGGCTTCATATCACGGAAAAAAGAGGTTTCGTTCGTCGTCAGCGCATCAATGATCTTCAGTTTTAAGAGTACTTCTCCGGTCTCACGGAGCTTCTGTACCATATCGGCGATATCTTGATAGCCACCCTTCTGTGCAAGTGGGGCCAAACGAGATTCAACGAGGTATTCTTTTCCTTTCTCAAGTACGATCGCTGCCTCACGACGAACCATCTCACTGACAAATAGAAAATCGTTCTCACGTAAGCTCATTACTCTACCTCCACACCGTTTTGACCGATTCGGGCTCGAGACGCCGACCTACGCACTCGCCTGGTTAATTCTGCTGCCATCTCTTGTAAGGGAAGCACCGAATCTGCAAGCCCTCGTTCTACAACATATCCAGGCATACCCCAGACAACACTCGTCTTCTTGTCCTGTGCCAGGATCGTCGCTCCTTCATTCTTTAGAGCCTCAGCTCCAAGCAATCCATCACTCCCCATCCCGGTAAGAATAACGCCGAGCGCACGTTCTCCAAAATGTCGGGCCACAGAGCGAAATAACGGATCTACCGCCGGCCGACACGAATTTTCTGCGGGCTCTTGATTGAGGCGTAGCACGTACCGCTTGCCAGCAAGAGCGACCTGCATGTGATACTCACCAGGAGCGATATACATGGTATTTGGCTCCAATCGCATCCCGTCTTCCCCTTCGAAGACACTCAGTTGACTCGTTGTGTCGAGTCGCTGCGCAAGAATTTTTGTAAATCCTGCCGGCATATGCTGCACACAAACGATCGGCACTCCAAGGTCAGCAGGTAACTTCGGAACGATCTCAGCTAATGCATTCGGACCACCTGTTGAAACTCCAATAGCAATAATAGCTATCTCGGGCGAGGAAATGCGGACCCCTCCTCTTTGTGAATCATCGATTCCATGTGAACCATGAGGAGCTTTCCTTCTATTGAATCCACTTTTTCCGTCTTTAGGGCAGAGTGTCACAATTTTGGTAGCAAGTTCTTCAGCAAAAGAATCTCGTGCTACCTGCCATTCACTCCGAACTGGCTTCATGATATGGTCAGCCGCTCCCGCAGCAATCGCATCGAGAAGCAAATCCGTATTCTCACCACACCGCTGAGAAAAAATGATAATCGGGATATCTGAGTGAGATTCTCGAATGGACTGAATAGCTTGCAAACTACTCATTTCAGGCATATCGAGATCGAGCAAAATGATATCTGGGTGTTCACGAGCGATCTTCTGCAGTCCAATTCGACCGCTCTGCGCCACACCAACAACGTCGACCCGCTCGTGCCCCTCGAAAAGAGTTGCTATCTCCTTTCGAAAATGAACCTCATCATCAATGAGAATCGCTCGAATTTTCTCCACGCACCCCTACCTCATCTCACTCTGTTTCGACTGGAACCTCGATACCCAACAGGGCAATTTTGTCTAGCAGCATCTCTTTCGTGAATGGCTTCATGAGATACTCATTCGCACCGGCTTCGATAGCTTTTACGACCTGAGTCATTTCCGTTTCGGTGGTGACCATCATGACTTTCACATCATCATAGCTAGACTGTTGTCTAATGGCCTGAACGAGATCAAATCCATTCATAACAGGCATATTCCAATCAACGAGCGCAAACGTTGCATCTTGGTTTTGCCCGAGAACTTCAAGTGCTACTTCTCCGTTCTCTGCCTCAACAACACTGCATCCGATTTCACGAAGCATCCGTGAAATTATGAATCGTGTTGCGCTTGAATCATCTACAACGAGTGCCTTCATACCATCATCCCTCTCGTATCTCCTCCCCTCTCTGGTCGTAATGGTGCCTCACGAGTCAGCGAAGGGAGGTTCGTTATATTCCTTCCGAATGCTCTTTAGTATTGGAAGCGCGATACAAGCTCTTGAAGCCCAGCTGCCATCCGAGACAACTCACCAGCTGCTTCGCTCGTACTCGCAACCCCTTCTTTCGTACTCTGAGCCGCCTGTGCAACGTTCGAAATGTTATCAGTAATTTCATTACTACTCCGAGCCGCTTCAACCACGTTCCGACTCATTTCGTTGGTCGTTGCAGTCTGCTCCTCGACGGCACTTGCAATAGTATTCGAGATGTCATTGATACGGTCGATAATTGAGCTAATACTTCCAATCGCTCCAACTGCACTTTCCGTGTCTGCCTGTATAGCACCGATTTTCTGACTGATCTCCTCTGTTGCTTTCGCTGTCTCTTTTGCCAGCTCTTTTACTTCATTCGCAACAACAGCAAATCCTTTCCCAGCTTCTCCAGCTCGCGCTGCTTCAATGGTAGCGTTGAGTGCGAGTAAGTTTGTCTGCTCCGCAATCGAGGTGATTACTTTGATTACGGCCCCAATCTCAGTGCTACTTACACCAAGTTTACCAACAATTTCATTTGTATTCTGAGCAAGTCCAACTGCTTCAGTAGCTACCCGAGCTGCCTCATTCGCATTCGTTGCAATCTCACGAATACTTGCCGTCATCTCTTCGGTTCCCGTAGCAACGGTCTGCACATTCTTTGAAACCTCTTCTGAGGCAGATGATACCACCTGAGATTGCTGAGCAGTTTCATCTGCGTTCTGAGACATCTGCTCGCTAATGGCAGTAAGCTCTTCTGAAGAAGCGGCAAGATTCGTTGAATTCTCTGCAATCTGTCCTATGCTCACTCGAAGGTCTCGGAGAAAGCCTCGTAGTGCTGTTGCCATCTGACCAATGGCATCATCACCATTGAGCTCAAT
>JBMTVV010000096.1:0-6868 GCA_049451755.1 Bdellovibrionota bacterium | reverse complement strand
GTGCTGGGAAGGCAAAGTGTACGACTTGTCGTATTGAGCTCTTGGCTGGAGACTCTGGTCGGATGACCGAGGCCGAGGCGGAGCTTTTAGATTCTAAGGGGTTATCAGGGGTTCGACTGAGTTGTCAGATGTTATGTGACCGAGATATGACAGTCCGTGTTATTAGTAGATTGGAGGGAAGTGGCCGCGCTGACTGTGGAGGTATGCCAGATGCGGAGATTGTGCCGGAGCCTGTCTGGATTACATCAGAGAGGTAGGCGTGTCAGAGGTCAGGCTCGTTAACTGGCTACCGCACTAGCCCCCAGGTAAACGAAGACAGTTCATGGGGACCGACTACCTGAAGGCAGTAGGGCTTCAATTCCGTATAGTGGATAGCGAAAAAATGGTGCTCGTTGGCAGCTCAGGGGCGGAGATACTGAGCTGCCAACATCGTGCATCCCTCAGGCTCTCCTGAGGATAGAGAATAAAGAAGAGTGTACTGCTACTCTTCTCATTTTTGTGGGAGATGAGCGATCATCTCGATCTCTACTAAGGAATTCAGCGGTAATCCTGCCACTTGAAACGTTGCACGAGCTGGGCGTGATTCCTTCATCCATTCGCCATATATCTCATTTACAGTGCTGAAATCAGCTAGATCTTGCAGAAGGATTGTTGTTTTACATACGTTTGAAAAATCACCTCCTAGTCGCTTGAGTACGAGAGAGAGATTTTTCATCACCTGGTGTGTCTGCGCTTCAATGCCACCTTCAACGAGTTTTCCCGTCGCAGCATCAAGCGGACCTTGTCCTGAGAGAAATGCTATATCACCACCCCTTGTCGCCTGTGAATATGGACCGATTGCACCGGGGGCACCTGCAGAGTCATTTATATAATCAACCATGGTAACTATTCCTTTCTCATTAAAATCCAAAGAGCTTTTTCCCACTCTTTGATGATGTACCTTTGCCGAATGCTTTTCCAATGAGGTCAGCAGCCTTTTCTTGCAGAACTTTCCCAGCCCCAAGCTTCATGATTTCCTCAATGTTTGGCACAACGAGCGGCGCGGAGGCGGTCCCAAGTAGCTGAAGTGGTATCACCAGCCGGTTCTCATTATCAAGGAGTTTATTGAGCTCTGCGACCTTCGAAACGATTGCAAGTGAGAGGGTTGGTGTAAAGCGAAAGGTAGTCTTTAGATTGAGAGACTGATCGAAGCCGATGGTTCCCTTGGATTCGAGAAGAAAAAGAGGGCTCTTCATCATGAGTGAAGTGATGTTAATTTGCTCACCTGCTACATGAGCTTTACCTATGAGCTCTTCTATCGCGGTGCTGGGGTCGGTAAATTCCTCTGATTGCGCCGCAGGAACAGCGCTTTCAACTGTCCCAGTCACGAAGGGTAGTTCTTGTAAGGATTGCAGTACAAGACTCACCAAATTGCCACCGGTGAAGGTGCCATTCCGTACAGTCATTGAGATATCAGACTGGAGTTGTTGCAACATGTTCGCTCCGGCGCTACCGCTTACTCCAGCCGTAAGCTTCTCTAAGGTCCCAGTTATAAGTGCTGGTGTATCAGGGGCAATAAACTTGAGTGCTCGTCCTATTTCGAGGCTGGTCATAGTAACATCAGCTGCAAATGGTGGTGGAGTCTTTCTTGGAATGATGGAGGACTCAGTCATGATCTCGCCGCCGAAGAGCTTGAGTGGCTTTGTCTCCATGAAGAGGCTTTCTCCGTTTCCACGGAGCGACAAGGTCCCGTTTACCGCTTCACCATTTTTTTGCAGATTCTGAAGTAGAACCGTTATCTCTCCTGTTAAATTCTTGAGAGAGAGTGCACCGCGTACATCTATTTCGCCTTGTAGGACCGTTAGCTTTCCATCTTCGATACCAACCTTTGTTTCAGGTGGATAGAAAGAAATGTTTTTCAGCTCTCCAGAGAATTCGTCTATTTCAGGAGCCTCTCCATCAAGAGCAATATTTCGGACTATGATTTCGTTTGGGGAGATCTGCAAGCCTTTGAGAGTTGTCTTCGCTTTTACGGTTCCTGCAGCGAGAGAGCTTGCGCCCTCTATTGCCTTTACTGTGCCGATGAGAGTGTCGAGATCGAAGGTGGCTGTTGAGAGATTTATTTGAAAATCACCCTGCTCGACGACTTCTAAGGAGATCGCGAGATCTGAGATGGAGACAGAGTTGCCTGCCAGTGCGACATCGGTTTGAAGATATAACTCATGTATGGCTACTGATTCACCAGATGCCTGATAGATCTCAAATGTACCATTTGTAAGCGCTATGGAATCGAGGTTTACCTGCAGCCAGTTCGGTAGTGGTTGAGTTTTTGCTTCTTCCTTCACTTCTTTGCTGGCGGGCTGTTGCTTTTGACGCTGTGATGGTACCCCTTTTGCCTCTCCCCCGATGCGAGACATTCCATCGATTCGAAAGCCAGATGGGGTTTGTCGAATAGTTATGTTCGGTGAATCGAGCGAGATAGAGTTTATAGCAATCGTACCGCTTAGTAGTTTAAGAAGAGAGACATTGATAGCACCACCGCCGATGGTGAGTTTTCCATTTTGCTTGTCCTCGTCAGTGATGGTAAGCGAGTCGAGGGAGAAGGCAATTGAGGGGAAGAGTCGTAAGTGCATATCCCCGATAGTAAGCTTGCTCTTGAGGATAGCACTCCCTTGCGCCTCAATTTCTGGCTTCAGCTTCGCTACGATACTGTCGGCTTGTATGAGCAGGTAGCCTATAGCTCCTACTATCACAAGGAACAGTAGTAGGAGAACAGAGATGAGAGCCTTTTTCATGCTGAGCAATTCCTTTTTTATTAATAAAAAGTGCTTGATATGGACACTTAGACACTGTACCTGAAAAAAGATGTTCCCAGAACCTAGTGTCGCGAACCAGTATAGCTGACGCGTTTCACAATAAAAATAAAGGAATAGCGACGGGTTGGATCATATTTAGGGATGGCTATTCACATGCCTGAGGTCATTTTTGTGCTGTGCTGTCTACGTGTTCATGGGCGAGCTGGGAAAAAATGCACTCTCTTACCTGCTTTTCTTGCCTTATTTTCAGTGGGTTGAGACTATTCGGGCTTAATATGACGGTCGTACTATGAATTCAACCTCTCGACGGATACTCAGTTACCTCAAACCCTATCGCGGGGCATTTTTTGTGGCACTCCTCTGTACCGTTTTGTTTGGTGCATCTGAAGGGGGGATTCCATTTATACTCCAATATATCCTTGATGGTATTTTTGCCCAGAAGAATGAGAATTTACTTCTCTGGCTCCCGATCGTCTTGCTCGGCTTCGCACTTTTTCGAGCCACGTTCGATTTTCTGCAAAGCTTCCTTCTTGCGCGGCTGGGTCATCTCGTGGTGCGAGATATTCGAAATGAGATGGAGGACAAGGTCTTAGCGTTATCCCCCTCGTTTTTTGTTCATGAGCGTGGTGGTGATGTTCTCAGCAAGGTAACAAATGATGTCGTTCTCGTCCGGGCCCTGTTAACTGACTCTGTGTCAGCGGCTATTCGGGATGGTATTCGAGCTGTAGTCCTCTTAGGCGTTGCCTTCTACCTTGATCCGATGCTAGCGGGAATAGCATTCATAGCCTTTCCTCTTGCTGTGTATCCCGTAACCCGATTCGCCCGTCGAGTCCGGAAACTGGCCAGACGAGGACAGGATGGGGTGGGCAATCTCAGCAGTCTCCTTCAACAAACGATTCTGGGTAGCAAGGTAGTCCAGGTTTTTGGTCAAGAGGACTATGAGCGTGAGCGTTATGAGGCAGAGAATGAGCGTCTGACTCTCAATTTTATTAAGTCGGAGAAGATTCGCTCCCTGACGGGTCCGATAAATGAGTTTACCGGTGCTATCGCGATTGTTGGTGTGGTTATGTACGGTGGGTACTCTGTTATCAGTGGAGCTCGTAGTCAAGGTGAGTTTATTGCGTTCTTGGCAACGCTCTTTCTTTTGTATGAGCCATTTAAGAAGCTCACGAAGGTGTTTAATGCAGCGCAGCAGGGACTCTCAGGTGCAGACCGAATTTTTGAGTTACTTGATGCGCCGATACGTATTCAATCTCCGATGAATCCTGTTTCATTTCCATCATCGTGTCAGATTGACTTTGAGGAGGTGTCCTTCTCCTACGATGCAACAAAAAGAGCAGCTTTGAGTAATGTCTCCTTCTCTGTACCAGAGGGCGGTCGAGTTGCATTGGTTGGTTTTTCAGGTGCTGGAAAGAGTACGCTCGTTGATCTGGTTCCTCGGTTTATCGACCCCCTCAGTGGCTTCGTGCGTATTGGTGGAAAGGATGTCCGCTCTCTATGTCTCGAGGAGCTCCGGAGCCATATAGCAATGGTGGGGCAACATACTTTTTTATTTAACGACACTATATTCAATAACATCGCTTACGGAAAGAAGGGGGCTACTCGGGAGGAGGTTGAGCGAGCGGCTACAGCAGCTTTTGCTGCTTCGTTCATTGAAGATCTTCCAAAAGGTTATGAAACAGAAGTAGGAGAAGGGGGATTCACGCTCTCTGGGGGGGAGCGTCAGAGGATAGCTATTGCGAGAGCAATACTGAAGGATGCACCTATTCTCATACTGGATGAAGCGACTTCGTCGCTTGATAATCAAGCTGAGCGAGAGGTTCAGTCTGCTTTGGAGGCGCTTGAGAAGGAACGGACCTCACTCGTCATTGCACACCGCCTTTCCACCGTACAAGGAGCTGATCTCATCATCGTAATGGAAGATGGTAGGGTCGTAGAGATCGGTAAGCATGAAGAGCTCTTGAAGAAGAGAGGCTTATATGATCGTTTACATGCGTTGCAGTTTCAAGATTCTCTTGGATCTTCAGAGCGTCCTACAAGCTGTAGTCTTCCGAGTTCAGCGTAACTTAGGGACACCGATAAAGTAGTGGGTTCATATATGACCTGGCGTGAGCGACTTTATGATTCGGTAATAAGGTTGGTGGTAAGGAGTGCTAGTCCGTTACTCAGGCATCATCCACGACTGCGGGAACGATTCTCAGAAAGATACGGTTATTGGAACCTCAATACTGATAGCAGCTATATCTGGATACACGGTGCCTCAGCTGGCGAGTTGAGGGGGCTGGTGCGCCTCATCCCTTGGATCCGACGGCGATATCCTGATGGTAAAATCCTCATAACCTCATTTTCTTTGGCTGGTATCACCGCGCATGAATCTGAAGCTGATGAGGCGAGACTTATTACTTTCGATTCGGCACCGTGGATTGAGCGTGCTCTCGGAGGTGTTCAGATTAGACTCTTTCTTTTTGGCGAGATGGAAATATGGCCGTTGCTCATATCGAAGCTTGCACAGAGAAACATCCCCATCTGCATGGTGAATGCTCGAGTTGAAACACGAAATATTCAGAAGTACCGGAGGTTTTCTTTCCTGTTTCCTAGCCTATTCTCTCAGATCTCAAAGGTACTCGTGGTATCAGAGAGCATGAAGGAACGATTCATCTCCTTGGGAGTGCCTCGAGCGAGAGTTCAGACTACCGGGAATACGAAATATGATCGGGAGCCACTCGCGGAAGATGATATCGGTGCTATAAGAGCTTTATGTGACTGTCTACCGCAGACCCGAATTATCACACTAGGCAGCGTCCATCCGGGTGAGGAGGCGTGGTGGCTGAACCAGTTGGTACAGAGGGGAGCTCTCGCAGGTTCATCTGAGCAGCCACTGCTTGTTATCGTGCCTCGTCACTTGGAGAAAATTGAGTATTTTCAGGAGCAGCTCAAGGCACGGGGATTGGCGTATGAGTGTTCATCGAAGATAATGAAGTCTCCCAAAGCACGTGCAAGTGTGCTGCTGGTTGATGAGTTTGGAGTGCTGGAGAAGTACTATGCTGTTTCCGATTTTGCTTTCATTGGCGGTACGCTCGTAGCAATCGGAGGGCATAATCCTTTTGAGCCCGCCCCCTATAGAATCCCGATAGGGATAGGTCCTCATACTTCAAAGATAGTATCCGAGATGAAGGTATTGAAGGAGTATGATGCGTTCATTGAAATAAAGCATGAGAGTGATGTTGCGGGTGTATTGAATCAGGTAGTAAGTCAATCGGCAGATATTACTAGCAAGGGCGATAGGCTTTTTCAGGCGTGGATGAGTGCGAGGGGAGCTGTGCAGAAAGTAGAGCATGCTCTAAATGAACTATTGGAGACTCCAGATAGCTTTCTTCACTTCTCACGGGGAGGAGGTCAATGAAAAAAGCGCTCTCTTCTTTGTATCGGGGTGTAACAACTCTTAGAAACTCCCTCTATGATAGAGGATTTTTATCGGTGAGCAGTAGTATATTTCCCACAATCTGTATTGGAAACATTGCTGCGGGAGGGAGTGGTAAGACCCCGCTCGTTCAATTAGTTGTAAAGACCATATCAGCGGAGGGTTTTAAGCCTGTCATCTTACTGCGTGGTTATGGAGGCAGAGTCGCTGGTCCGATACAGATTACGGAATGGCATACTTCTTCTGAAGTGGGTGACGAAGCATTGCTGCATTATCGCTCTGCGATAGCTCCAGTGGTGGTTGCACGTGATAGGGTGTCAGGAGTACGGCTCATTGAGCGTGAGGAGCTTGGAAATGTTGTAGTTCTCGATGATGGTTTGCAGCACCGGAGGCTTGCTCGAGATCTAAACATTATAACGATTGATGTTCGAAATGAAGAAGTGATTAAAGACGTTCTATTAGATCAAGTGCTTCCCATGGGTTTGCTTCGGGAGTCTCGTACGGAAGGTCTTCGAAGAGGGCATCTGTATGTACTGAATCATCGTGGTCCCAGATCTTCAGTTGAGCCCCTAAAGACCGTCCGCAATGTGCTCCCGCATGGTGTCCCTACAGTAGAGGCGGGGATGACGGCCAGCAGCTTGGTGAAGGTCGA
>JBMTVV010000095.1:0-6872 GCA_049451755.1 Bdellovibrionota bacterium | reverse complement strand
TTTTTGGGCGGTCTTCGCCTATTTTCTCACCAAACACTGCAAATAGCCCTGAATCATCTGTCTCCCACTGCCCAGGAGGAAGATATGTCCTTACCGCACCAACATATACAGCAAGCGTCACTGTTGTTTCTTCAGAGATCCTCCGTCCAAGAATCTCAATTCCTCCTACTGTGACCTCTGACTTCTTCAACGAGCGAATCTCCGAGGGGGTAAAGTGCTCACGTTCACTTAAGGCAAGCACCGCATCTCTCGCAAACTCATAAACAATATCTGGGATATTTCTGATAATTTCAGGAAGCAATAGCTCTTGCTCGATCGCAGTACCCTCACTAGACTCCGCCGCAATAGCTTTCAATCGTGTTGGCCGAGGTGATAGCTTGTACTGGGAGAATTCTGAATGAGACCCCGAAACGGGAGTGTCTTGAGCGCCAGGACCTTTCCTATGGTATGCGCTCTCCGAGGAAATTGGGCTATCAGACATATATGAAAGACTCTGTTTCGTGCATGGGGCACTCGTATAAAACGCCAATACTGTAAACAAAAAGATAGCTCGTATACAAATAGCATTTTATAGGCAGCTAGGCGATTGATATTAATCAGGAATTTATACATTCAATCAAATAAACCAAAATTCTAACTGAATATAATCTCTAGGAGTGGGCTCTTCGTAGAACTTACTCATTCTCTGCAAGCGCTGCGAGTAACTCCTCCCGTGAAGGATACAGCTCATCACGAGAGGCTTCGCCATCGAGTAACTCCCGCAAAAAAAGCTCTTTCCGATCGAGATTCGACGAGATCAGCGCATCCACCCTTCCCGACTCTAGGGATACAATATGAACAACTCCTTCTTGCCCAATACGATGCACTCGATCAATCGATTGCAGCCAGTGCTCACCATTCCATGTTTTATCAATATAGATGGCCGTCTTCGCTGCCGTGAGGGTGATGCCGACTCCACCGGCTGCTGGGACAGCGATAAGGACACGACAGGCACTCCTCTTGTCCTGAAAATGCTCTACTGCATCATCTCGCTCATGGACTCCCTGGTCACCCGAGAACGCCCGCGCACCATACTTTGCGTAACGCTTCACAAGCTCACGGACATTACCAAGATAGTTTGTCCACACAACGACTTTCTCCTCTTGCTCTTCGACGAGTTCCTCAAGAAGCTGGTCCAATTCATGAAATTTTGCAGGAATATCCGAGTAGGTCTCATCGACTAAACGTGGATTTGAAGCGATCTGAACGGCTCGCAAGAATTCCTCTAAGGTATTATCGATATCACGATAGAAAGCTTTTCCATTCATCGAAGTCATTCTTACCCGCAAAGACGTACAGACCTCATCATAACGACGCTTCTGAGAGCCACTCATCTCAATATATCTCGTCGAAAATATCTTCTCCGGGAGATTCACTACCTGCTCTTTACGGCGTCTTAGCAAAACTTCTCGTACCCGAAGCTTCACTCGCTCAACCTCTCGCTCCTTAAACTCAAGGACAGCCATCTTGCTATACCTATTGCCAAGGAGCGCAATATTCTCAAGCCACCGAAAAAAATCACCTCCGAAGCGCTCTCCAAGATCAATGAGAAAAATCTGCGTCCAAAGATCAGAGATGTCTCTTGGAGCGGGGGTCCCACTGAGAAGAATGCGTCGGCGAGCATGAGGGGCAATCTTTCGAAGCGCTTCGAAACTCTTCGACTGCGGGTTCTTCGCACGTTGTGACTCGTCAACACAAAGGAACGTCTCATGTGATTGCACCCACTCCAGAAGAGGAGTCAGGACCTGTGGACTCCTGAAACTCTCAAAATTCACAACAACTGCATCACAGTAGTCATAGCTCTGTAGCTTTCTAAAAAAACTACGCCGAAACGTTGCACCTTTCGGAGGAGTCTCGAAACGAAGATTCGGAAGCCACATCTTTGCTTCTTTCAGCCAGTTTTTTACAAGACTGTTGGGGCAGACAATGACCATCTTCTCGACATCACCCCTCCACCGAAGTTCAGAGAAACTTGCTAGGACAGAGATGGTCTTACCGAGGCCCATATCATCGCCGAGAAGTCCGTGTCCAATCTCCATAAACCACTCAACTGCAGTCCGTTGATGTGGATAAAGCTTCTCTCGTAATTCCGGTGTATGGTCTAAAACCTTCTCGGAAGGTGTATACGTAGGTGTTGCCATACGAGCCGTTCGCTCTCGTACCCGAGCTCTTGCGGAGAGTACTAGGAGTCGCTCTTCTGCAGCTCCATGAAGGTGAAACGCTGGCAATCGGCGGTCAAAGATTTCTTCAAGATTGAGCTGCTCGCCGATCTCCTCTCCAACATTCATCATGTAGATTGGCTCACCACCAATAGTGTGTTCAATGATTTCCGGGGTTCCTAGGGACACCAGTTCTCTTAAAGCCTCCGCTGAGGTGCTAGCACACAGAAACGTACCCCACTCATATATGAAAAAATGAACACCAGGCTTGAGCTCCTTTTGGATTTCAGCAATCACGTCACTCGAAAGCCAAACCTGCTCCTTTCGGCTCGGGAGTTTAAATATGATTCGTAATACTTCCGGTAAGGTGAGATTCTTTGCATCTTCCTGTCGCTCCTGCTCACTCTCTTTATCGGGGAATAGCGCCTCTCGCAGCAGCGTATCGGTACCAAGTAAAACACATGAACCATCGGCCATAACGATTGCTGGTCGTAATGGCGACGTAAGAAGCTCCTCTGAAGTGAGCTCATGGATTCGCTCCTTGAGCGTTGAGAACCGTTGCAGCCTTCGTGCCGCAGATTGGGCAACTGCGAAACTAGACTCTTTTTTCCTCAGCTTTTGAAGTAGCGCTCTTACTGAGCTCGGTTCTACTGTATAACTCCTCCTCTCGCCTATCCACCGTCCTCCCCCAAATGACTTCAGTAGTAACCGAAAGGAAGAATCCGATGCACTCCGAACAAGTAAACGGTCGAGTTCATCATCCCAGTAAAACCAACCAGTCACTGGCAAGAGATTCATGTATTCATCTGGCACGTCGAAAGGATTATCACGATATGCTTGTAGCGCATCCTGATAGAGTTGGCTCGTACTCGTTTTGAGAAGTTCTAAATCTCCGTCCGAGCTCGTCCAATCAACTTGCATCCTCTCTTCCTGTTCTAAAATGAGGATATGACTAATTGTCTCTCTTGGGATTCTCCAGCACCGCTCTCGTTTCATCCATAAAGCATCAGGCAATGAGCGAAAGAACCGATTCTCAGAAATATCGGATGCGGCTCGGATGAATGCGTATTTTTTCTTTACGTGAACTGCAATCATGGACGGGAAGCAGCATAGTGAGAGGAGGTCGCAGTGTCATCTCCTTTCCGTATTATTCTCGATATTTTTTGAACTCATCTGTACGAGCTCTGGATATCCAGATATTCCAGTGCCTTCCTCGCTTATCGATGAACTCGTCCGTATTCCTTGGAAATACAGATCTGATAGGTCTTTCCTGATTCTGTAAAGGGCTCTGAATGCGGCCGTACGATAAAAATCTGAGATGATGCCGGATTCAATAGGAATAAGGCGCCTTCTTGTCCCGAGAGAGGCACTCCTGCTTCAGCGGTATCTCCTTCCAACCGAACAAGCATTTGAGAATCGAGCTTCTCAAAGGGAGCTGCGTATACAAGACTCGGAAGGTCCTTCTTGTCCATCTTCTGAGCCTCATCCGACTTCTCAATACTGAGTAACACCGATTCGGTTGATGAGCAAATGTGGTTGTTTTGAAACGGCACTCCGACGTACTTCGACGGAATTGGGGTCTCTCCCAAGAGAAGTTCTCCCTTCGGTCCGATAGAGTAGTCTTTCACAAGTGAGCTACTGTCCGTTGATACAGTCCATGCTTGAAATTTGCTTGCCTTCTCCCCAGTTTCGTTAAAGAGATAGGTGAGGCCAAGGAAACCAAGTAGATCTCCACGCCCCTCTTCTGCTGGGACAAGCAGTGTAACAAGAGGAGCACTCGATGACGTAGATACGGCGAGCCGTAGAGATTCTTCTTGCTGACCAAGTACCAGGGTGAAGTTTCCACGGATGGCGCTCTCCTCCTCGCCAATCACTAAACTGGTGAATGTCTTATGCTCTGGATCGTACTCGAGAAATAGACTTCGTGTTGAAGACTCATTCGCGAGCAGCTCCGGGTCAAAGAGTTGCAGCGGAATTGGCTCACCGCTCCATATGATAAATATTCCCGGAACTTCTTCTGAATCTGGTACTACAATGAGACCAACTCGACCCCCTGAATGCAGGTATGTGAACGGACCACTTTTTAAAAACTCGGCACCGGCAACCGCTGGGTATATCGTCCCGAGGCAGGTTGCAATACACGCTAATATTATGGACAAAACTCTCGTCATTAGTAATCGCTGAAAAGCCACACCCCCTACCTTGCCTCGAATCGCTTAAAATTTCGACAATTCGGCAGATTTTCTTGAAGAAGAAGGTGCTCTCATTGTCGCGCAAGGGCTATTTTATAACTTCGTTTGATAGTGCCAAGTTCCTCACTGCCGAGGTCAAGTTCCTCTGGTAAAGTGCCGATTCTCTTGTGGGAATTTTAAGGTATCATACTGAGATGAGCGATCACGTTCTTACCATACAGCGAATTCTTACCGATGGCGCTATCGCAAAGACCGTTACCTGTCGCTCAGGACGGATTGCCGTCTTGCGAAGTCATGCTCCTGAGAAACTCTACGAATACGAGTTGGCACTACGGGGCAAGCTAGAAAATCCTTCGATGTTCCGACTGATGTTTAACGGTGCAGCGTACGATCCAACTCAACCTATCTTCATTGGATTCGATAAGATTCAATACCGCTCCGAAATGACCGTGCGCCATATCCTCACGGAATCTGGTGTTGGTCAAGCTCAACTTGAGGGATTTCTCTCACACCATGGCATACAGCAGATTGCAGAGAAGCCTCTCCAAGAGCTTTCTCCTGAACAGGCTCAATCACTTTCATTACTACAGGTGAGCTTGCAACCCTTTCCCTTAATCGTTATGAACGATCCATTTCTCCCAATTCCGGAAGAATATCGAGAGATGTATGCGCATACCCTTGCTAACGGAATCTGGAAAAATAAGGGCATTGGTATCGTAGTCTCGCTTTCTTGGAGACCTGAGTCATGGATCGATAATGATCTGATTACACGGGTTCAGATTGATCAAACATCGAGAAGAGCGACCGTGGGTATCGGCAGTGAGAACCCACTGACAGAACTTGCAAAGCAAATTCGCCAAGAAAAACAGAGTATTCAGGAGAAAAGAGAAGCCGAGCAACGAGCGCAGGAACAGGAAGGACAGAGCACGAAAAGCACGGTAATGACGCTACCTAAAACTCCGACAAAAAACATACTAAAAAACCCGCTCTTTCGATTGTCAGCACTGTCTGTCATCTTTATATCCGTCTCTCTGCTGATTTTGTGGGATCAAGACACGCTGAGCAACACTTCCAATCTGCCGAATGAGAGTAACGCTGCAGGGAGACCAACACAGGAGCAAAGCCAAAATCCAGTGCAGAATGTACTCGTTCTTGACGCATATCCCGGAAATATCAGAGACGGTATCCTAGCGGCATTTGCTGGAGAAGCATCTCTATCAACTGATGCGACACTCATTCCCACGACTATTCAAGACCCGGAGGTGATGGAGACTAATACAAGCTCAAATGGCTCTCGTCCTCTACCGCCATTAAATACAAGTAAGCGAACTACAAGTGGAAACCCTCAAAATCCACTTATCTCACTACGCGATCTCTCACAACTCTCAAACAATGATCCCTCACCTTCACGCCCTACCTCTACGACACCCTCTATCATGGGCGGAAATAATATGAATTCATTTCAGAGTCGCATGGAGAAATTAATGGAGGGCAAGGACCCGGCGACTCAAGAGCGCATTAAAAAGCTGATAGAGCGGATGAAAGAGCGAGCTGCCGAGCGTGACCCATAACCATTTTTCTTGAGAATACTTCGCAAGACTCTTAAAGCTTGTTACGATACTTCGATGAAAAATAGAAATCCCGATGGATTAGTCTACTCGTCCGACTTCGGCAGAGCTTGTCCAGAATGTTCACAACCTATTGACCAGTGCCGATGTAAACAGCGGACATCTCAAAGTGCGCAGTCCTCACCTTTTAAAGATGGTATCATCCGAGTAGAGCGACAAACAAAAAAACGAGCTGGACAAACAGTAACTGTCATTCGTGGAGCAAGCCTTCCCTCGAGTGAGCTGAAGGCACTCGCACAGTCTCTTAGAAAAGCATGCGCTAGTGGCGGAACGGTTAAAGATGGAAATATAGAAATTCAAGGAGATCACGCTGAACTTCTTATCAAGGAACTTCAGAACTTAGGATTCTCAGCGAAGCGGTCTGGAGGCTAACGGGTGCTTACTCTCTCTAATATTTCAAAAGGCTACTCAGGAAAGCCACTTTTCCAAGACGCGAGCCTCGTGCTTAATCGCGGCGAATGCTTGGGGCTCATCGGCAGAAATGGGCACGGCAAATCAACCCTTCTGAAATTAATCTGTGGTAAGGAGGACCCGGATGATGGGAACATAAGCATCGAAAAAGGATGCCGCATCGGCATTCTCGAACAGTACTTTCACTTTACCGGTGCGACTACCCTCGCGGAAGCAGAAAAAGCCCTCCCACTCCTTGATGGCGCCTATCGTGAGACGTTTAAGGCCGAGAAAGTGCTTGAGGGGCTTGGCTTTTCGGAACAGGTGCGTGAACAAGACCCAACGAGCCTCTCCGGTGGGTACCAGATTCGGCTTAATCTCGCAAAATTACTCCTGTCTGAACCGGATATCTTACTGCTTGATGAACCGACCAACTATCTCGATATCATATCGGTAAAATGGCT
>JBMTVV010000094.1:0-6958 GCA_049451755.1 Bdellovibrionota bacterium | reverse complement strand
CACTGGCATTCAGCGCTCATGGATTTTGAGAGTGGTCAGGAGATGATCGCTGCTGCGAGAAGAAACAGTATGCAGTTATGGGTTTATACGGTGAATGACCTGAGTCTTTTTCAGAAGATGTCAGCGTATGGTGCGGATGTTGTCTTTACTGATAATCCTGCTGTTGGGGCGAAGTAAGCTTCCTGTTCGGGATCAATTCCGGAAGGCCATGATGAAAATATAAAAGCACTTGATTGGGGTGGGCTCTAAATTATGGGCCCTGATGTGCGTTGATAGCACGCCACATCCCTCCCCTTTATCTCCCTATGGTATGGCCACAGCTCGTAAGAACTTCCTTCGCTTGAGAGAAGTTATCTTTTCCAATGAGCAAGTAGTCAGTATCGAAGGTTGAAATGGCAAAAATCGAAATGCCATGCTCTCCAAGTGGGGATACTAACGAAGCCAGTATTCCTGTGAGGCTAAAGTCGAGTGGTCCAGCCACTTTCAGGCAGCGCCAACCGTGCTCTGCCCTTACCTCAGCGGGAACGTGCTTCGAATCACAGACCACCGAAAGCTCCTCTGGTGTGCGAGAGACAGAAAAGAAACTCCCTTGCATCGCCCAAGTAGGAACTTCCTCTGATGGCTCTAATCTACATACTGAGTACTCACCATCTAGTTCGCTTAAATGTAAATGAATCGCATTCATAACGCATGTCCTCCTGTGTGAAGAGGTAACATTAGAAGTTTCCCCATTACTTCACCAACTCTATTACCATAAAGACTGTGAAGATTTTCCATTATATCTCGTCGATAACCGATTCTCACTACCACGGGTAGTTGATGCCGTCCTTTTTTTGCCCGCAAGAGTGCCCTAGGGGAGCTCGGTAAACGAGAGGTGACTACGGAATGCGCGAGTCGCATTCTGTTAGAAACGGAAATTATTTTTACACGGGATCATGGCGTAGGAAGCTCGCTTCCTGCTACCTTCTTCCAATGAAAGAACTCTCTCCCGAAGAAGCCACTGCAACGTTACAACACTCCCTTCGAGATGGTGGTGCGCACGCGTTTATGCTCGGTGCCGGAGAGTCTTACCTGAGCGCTTTTGCCGTAGCGCTGCAAGCGACCTCGGCGCAAATCGGGCTCTTTGGAGCGCTCCCTCCCCTTGTCGGTGCAGCAGCACACGCGACCGGTCTATGGCTGCTGAGGCTCGTTTCGAGTCGGCGCCGGTTAGTCCTTATTCCCGCGGTTCTGCAGGCGCTCGTGTGGTTATTTCTTGCGATACTCTCTGCTGTATTTGGGCCAGGTCCCTTAACTGTCTGGCTCCTCATTGGATGCGTTTTGCTCTACCACCTATTCGGTAGTATCGGCGCTCCAGCATGGAATAGCCTTGTTGGGGATATCGTTCCTTCAGAGATTCGTGGGAAGTACTTTGCGAAGCGTAGTCGTGTGTGTGGCATGGTAACGTTCCTTGGACTTTTGATTGGGGGGAGTCTTCTTGAGAGCTTTAGTGGTGTCTCCGGCGAGCTAAATGGATACACCATGATTTTTCTTCTCGCATTTCTCGCTCGGCTTGTGTCTGCATACTACCTCGCGCGCCATGCAGATCCCGCGCATACATACGATCCAGAACAGCACTTCTCCCTTCAGAGCTTCATTCTGCGGATGCGACGATCGAACTTTGGTATTTTTGTCTTCTTCGTTGCGATGCTACACTTTGCGGTGTGGATTTCTGCGCCGTACTTTGCACCGTACATGTTGCGAGATATCCAACTCTCCTACTTCAACTATATGATCGTCTTGGGGATGGCAGTTGCGAGCCAGTTCCTTGTCTTGTCTCGGTGGGGCACCCTGGTTGATCACTTTGGTAGTAAGCGGATTCTAGAAGTGTGTGCGATGGGAGTCGTCCCGTTATCGTTCATCTGGATTTTCTCTGATAGCCTCTGGTACCTTCTGCTTATTCAGATTCTAAGCGGTATTTGTTGGGCTGGATTTAACCTCGCTGCACTCACATTCTTGCTCGATGCTGTCACACCGCCAAAACGAGCGCGGTGTGTCGCGTACCAGAATATTATCCAGGGCGTGCTCGTGCTACTCGGTGCGTTAGTCGGAGCATTGCTTGTCGGAGACGGTATCCTCCTTGACCTTAGTACAACCTTTGATGTTCCTGCTTCTGAGTATCATCTCGTTTTTATCGTATCATCAGTCCTACGATTGCTCATTGTGATTGCATTAGTGCACCGATTTCGTGAGGTGCGGGATGTCCCTGTTGCAAGGCACCGCGAGATTCTCTTCCGCGTAACCCAGCTCAAGCCGCTGACAGGGATAGTCATTCGGCCTCTCGCGGCTGTAAAAGAAAAGCGGAGCGAAGATTAAGAGAAAAGAGGGAACACCTCGTAACTTCCTTTCTTCGAGGTAGCCCTTCTGCTAGGCTTTCGCGAGTCTTGGGATATGCATAAGCACCTCAATAAGATGCTCATCATTACGGCTATCCGTTTGTTGTAGGGGAGAGAGATGGAATTGCGAGTACCTAGTATCCTGCAACGTCTTCGTAGGCGAGTGTGTTTCATGAGCAAGTCCTGCCGATCTTCCTCTCACTTTCCTCCACTCCTTCCGTCGTTAGTTCTGCTCCTCTTTCTTCATCTAGGGGCGGTATGGTCGTGTTTCTCTGAAGAAGGAGGCACTGGTCATTATCTTCCTGGGAGCATGGCATCATTTATTGATGGTGTTCCAAGTGAAGAAGCGTTTATTGCCAGGGTAAATATTGCATCGTACCGAGGCTCTTTTGATCAGACGCTTCCTATCGCCGGTATTGATGCCATTAGCGCTGATGCTTCGGTAGAAGCATTCGGGCTCACCTTTTGTTGGCGACCACCTGTTGAGATTCATCCTGAGTGGAGTTTTGCTGTCTCGGCCACTATTCCGTTTGTTATTGCTGATGTTGAGGCCTCGGTTGCAGGTAGTGTCGGAGCCGCTCCACTGACCATTCGCCGTTCTCAGCGAACAGAGGGGCTCGGGGATATTATCCTCATGCCGATTATGCTCAATCAGCGAGTGAGTGCGGATCTTAATTTCAACTACCGCCTTACTGTATATGCTCCTACCGGAGATTATGAGGTAGGGAGATTGGCAAATGCTGGGAAGAACTTCTGGACGTATAGTCCGACGGTAGGAATTGTCTACTTCGGTCAACAGAATGGACGAGAAGCTTCACTCTATGCCGGAGTCGATTTTAACTCGAAAAATACCGATACCGATTATCACTCAGGTGACCAGTTTCACATCGATGCAACACTTGCTCAGCACCTCCCGCTGTTTGAGGGAATAGCAGGCGTCGGTGTAACAGGCTTTTTCTACGAACAGATTACGGGAGATAGTGGCAGTGGTGCGCGGTTTGGTGATTTTCGTTCTAACGCCTCTGGTATCGGGCCTGTGCTCTCGTATGTAATGAAAACTTCAGCGCGAGATATCGTCGCGGAGCTCAAGTGGTTGCACGAGTTTGATGTTCGTCGTCGCCTTGAGGGAGATGCCATCTTCTTAAAAGTTATGACCTCTTTTTAATCGCAATAAAAATAATCGTTGGGAGTAAACGTATGAAAAATATCATCGTCCTTGTTATCGCAGCTTTTTGTCTGTGGGGAGCTGAGGTCCATGCAAAGCCGAACATTGTGTTTATCATGGCGGACGATCTTGGAAATAACGATCTTGGCTACCGTGGAGGGAAAATGAAAACCCCTCACATTGATGCACTTGCTACTGGAGGAGCTCGCCTTGAATCATTCTACGGGATGCATGTCTGCACTCCATCGCGAGCATCGCTCATGACAGGACGATACCCGATACGTTATGGCTTACAGACATTCGTCATCTTTCCAAGTCACACCTATGGACTTCCTACTGATGAGAGAACGCTACCACAAGCGCTAAAAGATGTTGGATACCGCACCCTCATGGTCGGAAAATGGCACCTCGGACATGCGGATAGAAAGTACTGGCCTCAGAATCGTGGCTTTGATTACTTCTATGGAAATGTTCTCGGAGAGGTGAACTATTACACCCGGGAGCGAGGTGGAATTATTGATTGGCAACGTAACGGGGAGTTCATCAAAGAAGATGGATATTATACAACTCTTATCGGAGATGAGGCAGTGAAGCTCATTGAAGAGACAGATAAGAATCAGCCCTTCTTCCTCTATTTCGCATCGCTCGCACCGCACGCTCCGTATGAAGCACCTCCTGAGCTAATGAGTCGTCACGCGGATATTGCCGACCCACAGGAGCGAACCTATGCTGCGATGATTAGTGGCCTCGATGACCAAGTTGGAAGAATTGTAGCAGCTCTGGAGAAGAAGGGAGTTCGGGAGAACACGCTGATTGTCTTTGCGAGTGATAACGGTGGTGCTACGAGTGGATTGTTTGCCAGTGGAGCAAAGAGTCCTGAAGAGCGAAAAGCGGAAGAGGGCGGAGTGAGTCAGCAGGCAAAGACTCCTGCAGATAACTCTCCATTAAGAGGTGGTAAGGGAAGTCTCTTTGAAGGTGGTGTCCGAGTGCCAGCATTCATGAACTGGCCGGGTAAGATTCAACCACGTGTTGTGTCTGATCCGCTCCATATGGTGGATGTTATGCCGACAGTGCTCGCTCTTGCTGGAGGCGAAGGGAGTGCGTCACATCCTTTTGATGGAAGAGACATTTGGGAGACGATTTCCCAAGGAAAGCCCTCTCCTCACGAAGATGTCCTCATTAACGTAGAAGCATTTCGTGGTTCTATTCGACAAGGTCGTTGGAAGTACACAAAGATTGGCGGTTTACCGGGGAAAACGCAGCTCTTTGATCTTGAGAAAGAGCCAAGCGAGAAGACCAATGTTATTAACGAGTACCCGGAGGTCGCCAAGCAACTCGAAGCGAAGCTGATGGAGTATGCGCGAGAGCAGAAAAAGAGTGAGTGGATAAAAGCACAACCCGCTTTTGTTGGAGCGCAAGGACGAACTGTTTTTGATCCAGAGTTTGATATCGATGATGGCGGTCTGCCGCATGAGAGGATTGCTTTGCCTCAGTAGGTCTGAGCGATTCTTACGACAGCGCGTGTCTCTAGAGAGCAGATGGTCTATCTTTCAGTCATGAATGGTATGAAACGGCTTCTTTTTGGAGCACTCGCTGTAAGCCTCACGGGGTGTGTCTACACGACGCCACCGGAGCTTCCTCCAGTATCTGATCTGGTCTGGATTCCTGGGGGGGACTTTCTTATGGGCTCTGATGAGAGCTATCCTGAGGAAGCCCCCCAGCATCACGTGCGCGTGCCTGGCTTTTGGATGGATACGCACGAAGTCACCAATCGAGAGTTCCAAGCGTTCGTTGAGGCAACCGGGTATGTTACGGATGCAGAGCGTCCCTTAGATCCAACCCTCTTTCCAGAGTTCTCCGCAGAGATGCTTGTGCCGGGCTCTTCCGTCTTTGGGTACCAACAAGAGAGTGGTAGATGGTGGCGTTTTGTTGCTGGGGCATATTGGAGACATCCTGAAGGAGCTGACAGCAGTATCGAAGAGCGTCTTGACCACCCCGTGGTGCACGTTACTCCAGCAGATGCGCGCGCGTATGCCGCGTGGCGAGGGAATTCTCTTCCAACCGAAGCTCAGTGGGAGTTTGCAGCAGGGGATGCACGGCCTTTCTATGAGCAAGACGGTGCGGTGCGCTACGTGGCTAACACGTGGCAAGGAGACTTCCCACGAACAAATACGGCAGAAGATGGATACCTAGTGACGGCTCCTGTCGAGTCGTTTCCCCCGAATCAGTATGGACTTTACGATATGCTCGGAAATGTCTGGGAGATAACAGCCGATCGCTATGCACCGTTTCATGATACGAAGGAGGTGGAGAATCCGGCCGGCTGTCACGAAACGAAGAGTCATGACCCGCAAAAGCCAGGGGTTGATGTTCAGGTTATTAAGGGCGGGTCTTTTCTCTGCGCTCCTAATTACTGCAGGCGGTATCGGGCGACTGCTCGACACTCTCAAGATATGACCCTTGGAACTTCTCATATCGGTTTTCGAACGGTGCGGGTTCCCAGCAGTGCTGCTTCCGAGAGGTAACATTGGAGTGGATGAGCAGTATTGAGGGGATTGGTGCCCTTAGGAGTGAGGAGAGTTTCGTTCCCAGGAGCTTTCAATCTTATCTGTAGAGACAACAGTCCATCCCGCTCGACGAGCTGACTCGCTTTTCTCCCGGATTACCTCTTCCAGCGCATCACCATCACTGAGGCCAATATCGGGTTCGCCAAACCCTGCCTCCGCAAGGTCGAATGGATCGAGAGACTCTGGGATGAATGCAATCTGTTTCGTGGAGCGATCAAAGGCTACAGTAACACTCGCACGACCGTCGTCGTACGGGGTCAGGAATGGCTCATTTCTCGATACTGGTAGGGATATCATAGCGCACTGCTCCTCACGACCTCATTGTCGAACATAAGTATGAGGTCATTTTACACTGAAATCACACGCTAAGGAACTCGTGTTAACACGCCCCTCCCGCCAAACAGGTAGGATAAGTAATATCGAGCGGAGGGAATCTTACCTCTCCTAGAGCCATTTCCCTTCAGAAAGGACAGGATGCTTCGGTAAGGTGGTGAAATTCATAAGCCCACCCTTTTTGGAGTCAGAAAAGAGTGGTAGTTTCACAAAAGAGTTTGTGTTCCCCTGAAGGGGAAGCACGGGCCGTCCCCGAACGTGGAGCACCTAGAGACCCCCTTATGTCGAATTCGTCACATCAATCTGCAAGCACCCCTTTGCTCTTGAGCCTCCTTCATCGGATAGAATCCCTTGGGGCATGGGTGCTGGATTCGATTCAGTACTGGGGAAAGGCGTGGATTTTTATGTGGAGGATTCTTCTTGGGCTTTTCACTCCTCCATTTCGAGCGAGACTTCTCCTCCAACAGATTGCCCAGATCGGATTTCACTCTACGTTCGTTGTCGCACTGATCGGCATATTC
>JBMTVV010000093.1:0-6960 GCA_049451755.1 Bdellovibrionota bacterium | reverse complement strand
TGCTAACTCCACACGATGTGGGTGAGGGAAGAGGGGTGGATCTTGTGAACTTGGTGTGTTAGGGAGTTAATGAGGGAGTTAATGAAACGGCATTTATACTTTACTCTTATGGAAAAAGTCTGATTGGTAGTATTGCTGAGGAGATTTTAGTGGGCGATAACAGCAGAGACGATAAAGCACCTCTTTCAGAGGAAGTGCTCGCTAAAGCTGATGAACTTCAGGCTGAAATACGAAGAAAGCTTTCTCTTTTGATAGTTGACCCGAGAACGCCCGAGACGTTTCGAGATGCCTTTACCGAGGTTGGAGAAAAACCGTGACAGAGATAGAAAAAAAGAGCCAGGTGCCCTCAGTAAAAGATGTATTTGAGAAAGTAGTCGATCACATTCTGTCAGGGGCTACTCTAGTCGATACAAGTGAAAAGATTGCAGCGGCCGGAGTTGTTAGCATAGAGCCAAGTGCACTTCAAATCGTAGGCGAGCAAAGAAACATTGAAGCAAAATTTGCTGAGGCAATTGAACCCATAAAAGCTGCTCTTCAGAGGAAAGAGAACCCTACAAGGGAAGATATCGCGAATATGGTGAAGGCCAGAGCACTTCTCGATAAGCTCATCGCGATTAATGAGGAGCGTACAAACCTTGAGACAGAAGTCACCGCTAAAACCATCCTTCAGGGCTTTAAAAAGCTTGATGACGGAGTAATTGAACTCACTCTTCCATTTGGTACGAGCATCCAGGAAGCAGGGAAGCTGCTTAATGCAGCTGCAAGAGAGGATGGTATGGAATACCCTGTCTTTTACGAGGGTCATGCTGATTGGTGGAGGAAGAATGAGGCGAATGGCGACCTCCAAACTAAACCGGGGCATACTTACCGATTTGAGATCGTAACAGGCGCTGTTTTGAAGACGAGAAGTGAGCAAGTACGAGACCACGGCAAAGCCGCTCCACTTGGAGCTATAGCTATTGCCGAAGCTTGTGAGCGTCTTAATACAGAAAATAGCGGTACTCTCTTTAAGGCTGATGGCGATAAAGTCTGGGTTCGTGGGTCGGCCCCCGGTGTGGCGCTCCATTCTACTGCAAACGACGGCGTCAACGTCTATGGCCCTCATGATGACTATCGTTACGGCCTTGTTGCCTTTGCGCCTTTGGTCCCTGACCAGAATTAAAACTTCAGGATAGTTGGTACTTGGATTCTCGGTATCGATTGCAGAGTTGTTGCTCCAGCAGCTCGCAATATTGGTGTATTTGAATTCTTGGTATTTGGAAATTTCCTTTCATCCTGTCTGAAGATGGCGGTAAAACCATCCTATCTTGGAAATATGGAGGTGATTACGGATACCTTGACCGAGGTGATTCACACAGTCGAGTTGTTGTCATCTTCACGTGATGGTGAAGGTTGCATTTTGATCGTGCGAAGGTTTCGATTGAACCCGTCAGAATCTTCGTATCAATGTTGTCGGAGAGCGTAGATCTTCGCGATTCAAAGAGTGTGCAATATTCTGATCGAGAGAAGAATTCGTGTGCCGGTCATAACCGGCCACCATCGTCTTTGGGGGCAATCGTTTTTTTTATTGGTTTCTAGTGAAGCAGAGGTTTTTACCTCCTCCGCCAAATCTTTAATGCCTCGCCAACACCGATGACAGGAATCATTACTATCGTCAAAAATATCCAATCATGAGGCTGTAGTGGAGTCGTATGCAGTGCTTCTTGTAGAAATGGAACATAAACGGCAAGCACTTGAAGGGAGAGAGACCCGGTCCACGCCCAGAGGAGCCACTTGTTTGACCAGAGTGGGAGTGAAAAGAGGGAGCTTCTCAGCGAACGAAAGTTAAAGACATTTCCTTTTTCAAGGAGAACCATCCCAGTAAATGCTGCCGTATTAGCAAGAATCGGATCGGCTTCAGGGAAATATACCCTGTAAAAATAGAAAATAGCGAGAGTGGCAACGCCAATGTAGCTCCCGAGGAACAGGAGGGTTCGTAAGGCTTCTTTTCCTAGAATAGGCATCTCTTGCTTGCGCGGGGGCTCGTTCATTACTTCTTTTTCAGCCGGCTCAATTCCAAGAGCTACAGCAGTCATCCCATCCGTAATAAGATTCATCCAGAGAATCTGAACGGGAAGAAGTATGAGCGGTCCACCGATGAGGATATTAACGAAGATAGCGAGAATCTCACCTACATTTGACGAGAGTAGGTAGAGTACAAACTTCTGAATATTATCGTACTGCCTACGACCCTCTTCGATTGCTCCAATAATTGATGAGAAGTTGTCATCAGTTAAAATAACGTCGGCGGCTCCCCGTGCTACATCTGTCCCTCGTAGACCCATTGCAACACCTACGTCCGCCCGTTTGAGAGCTGGAGCATCATTAACTCCATCCCCTGTCATCGCGACTACATGTCCTCCCTGCTGTAGAAGGGTTACGAGTCGTAATTTGTGCTCTGGACTTGTTCGCGCAAAGAGGGGAGCTCTCGTTAGGTGCTCTTCTAGCGCCTCATCGGAGAGCGTATCAAGTGTTCTTCCTTCAATAACTTCTGAGATCTCAAGGCCCACCTGTGCTGAGACGGCGCTCGCGGTCTCAGGGGAATCACCCGTGACGAGTATAATACGAATTCCAGCCCGCTGCGCCTTAAGAATAGCTGCAGGAACCTCCTTCCGCGGTGGGTCTTGAATCCCAATCACTCCTAAAAAGACAAGGCTTTGCTCGATACGTTCTTCATCGAGGGGTGTATCGGGAGAAAGCTCACGGTATGCAAGTGCAAGAAGGCGGAGTCCTTGGGAAGCGAGGTGGGTACAGTGTGTGTGTATCTGCTCTCGAAGGGTATCCGTGAGAGGAGTATGTTTACCATTCTCTAAGACACTATGGGACCTTTCAAGGATTATCTCGGGTGCCCCTTTTACATATGCACGAGCCCCTTTGGCATCATGCTCGATAACAGTCATTCGTTTTCTCTCTGAGTTAAACGAGAACTCAGAGAGGTGAGAGATGTTGTCATTGAGCGTTACATCAGCTTTTCTTGCTGCTACGATGAGTGCTGCTTCTGTTGGCTCTCCGAGGGCCTCCCATATCCCACTCGGGTCTTTCCGAATCGATGCACGGTTACACCGTTCTCCGGTGTAGAGCATCATCTGTATGTCTCGTTGTTCACTCGACGTAATCGGCTGGCCCGAAATCTTTTGTATCTCTCCGTATGGGGCGTAGCCATCGCCCGTTATTCGGTATTCATGACCGGTTCCAAGTAGTATATGAGTCGCGGTCATCTCATTTCTGGTAATGGTACCTGTTTTATCGGTACAGATGACGCTTGTCGCTCCGAGAGTTTCTGCCGCTTGTAGTTTCCGAATAATTACTTTCCTTTTCACCATCACGCTGAGGCCAAGTGCGAGAGTAATCGTCACGACGGCGGGAAGTCCTTCTGGAACAACTGCGACTGAAATAGCAATCGCTGCCATGAGCATTTGTAGAGGAGGCTTTCCGGTAAGCCATCCAGTAAGTGCTATCGTGAAGGCAACGATAAAAGCGAGTATGGCAAGCTTTTGAGCGAGCCGACCAAGGGAAATTTGTAACGGAGTTTTCTCGTCTTCAAGTGAGCTTGCTAGTGCGGCTATTTTTCCAAAGTGAGTCCTCATGCCGGTTTGAAAGACGATTCCCTTGCCGTGACCATTCGTGATGACGCTACCCATCCATGTTGATGAGGACTGTTCGGTAAGAGGGGTGTTTGGGGTATCAGCATCGGGCGCTTTGGAAACAGAGTATGCTTCGCCAGTTACGAGCGATTGGTCAGCCCGAAGATTTGTCGCCTCAAGAATTCGAAGGTCTGCTGGTACGCTATCACCTGCTTCGAGTAAGACGATATCTCCTGGGACAAGAAGACGAGTCTCAAGTGCTAATACCTCACCAGAGCGGAGCACTCGGCACTCATGGGTAACCATCTTCTTAAGAGCCTCGAGCGCTTTTTCAGCTTTCCATTCTTGTGCAAATCCGAGACCTCCATTGATGAGGATAATAATCGTAATTGCGAGTGAATCAGTGATATCCCCGATGAGAAGTGAGAGGATCGCTGCGATAAGAAGAATGAAAATAAGTAGATCTTGAAACTGTCTGGCTAGTGTTTTGGTCCAATGTCGTTTATCGGTTTGCTCAAGCTCATTGTAGCCATACTCAGCAAGCCGCTCCTTGGCTTCTGCGACGCTCAGACCATGAGAGATGCTCGAGTTCAGCCTTTTGAGACACCATTCAGGAGTTTGCTCAGAGAATGAGCTGATTGGTTCATGTATCATTATTAACAACGACTAGAATTCGGTAATTCTGAAGGGAGAGAGGGGCGGAGCGTATGATGAGTCACAGGAAGAAGAGATACTCTGTTGCATGATTGCTCAGCCTCAATTAGATCTATTACATGCACCTGACAATTGGCTCAGTAGTGAGTATCACAGTTAATCTGCTTCTTGCCGCGTATTTTTTCTACACATTTGTTGCTATCTTTAAGGGGGCCGCTCCAGTCCCTTCCCGTCGCTCGACAGTGCGGTCCATGATGAGCCTTGCGAGAATAAAAGCAGGAGAGGTTCTGTACGACCTAGGCTCGGGAGATGGTCGAGTGCTCTTTGCCGCCCAGGCTCTTGGTGCAAGAACTATTGGCTATGAGATCAATCCCTTTCTCTACTGGTATACTCGGCTTCGGATTGCCTTGAAGCAGACAGCTCATGTTACGGTCAAGCGAGAGAATTTTTGGGATGCACCTCTTCGAGATGCGAATGTAGTAACAGTCTATTTAGTGCCGCACCTCATGGAGCGGCTCAAGAAGAAGTTACAGGAGGAAACTCAGCCGGGGACCCGAGTTATCTCAGCAGTCTATCCATTTCCAGATTGGGAACCCTTAGAGCAGGATGGCTCAGTGTTCCTCTATATTGTCTAGGGGTAGGAAGTCGTTCTTTGTTGTCGTGAGCTGGGGAGAACTAGGAATAACGAGTAATATCAAGGCAGTAGCTAATACTTAAAGCTGTGCAGAAGAGCTACCTTGCCTAAGCAGTTGAATATACGTTCCTTTTTGTCAATATAGCTCCTGAGGCGGTACGAAGAGACTAATCCGTCTGAACCATATTCTAGACACTTTAGTAGGTTAAGAAGCTAACTCGACTAAAAGCTCGAGGTTCAGTATAAAAACCTTGTTTTATATCACTGAAGTAAAGTCAGAAACGAATGTTTGATACTCGCTCAGTTGTCGTCGGTAATCGGATCCCAGTTCAGGGACGGAGAGTCGATGCTCCCAATGGGGAACAAGATATAGAGACGAAAGTTGGAGCGGGTGGAATTGCGGCGGCGATGTCTCAAGCTCAGCGCCCTGCTGGTTCACCAGAGCCTATCTTCATCGGCACCGAAAGTACCCGTTTAGGACCTTCTGATAAGAATATTCTCAGTGCTGAGGAACTCCGCAAGGCAGTGGCAGATGGGAAGGTCAAGAATCCGCCACCATTTTCTCCGTACGGAGTTAAGGCAAATCAACGAGAGAATGACGCATTCTATAGTCAAGTAGCGAATACGACGAACTGGTTCCTCATGCACTTTATGAATGAGGGAATGGAGATGTTCTCTCAGGTTATAAAGCCACTATCTCGCACAGCGCTTGCGGATACTGAAGACTTCACTCGTAAGTACGTTGATGAGGTCCTACGTGTGGTCGGGGACCCAGCGACAGGGAACTCTCGCATCTGGTTCCAAGACTACCATTTCATGCTGGCTCCGAGAATTTTACGGGAACAGGTGCAAGATGCGAGTATTGGATATTTTCACCACATTCCTTTCCCTCCACCGTATTCAAATAACGAAAAGACTCAAGGGGCCTTCACAAAGGTATCGCAAGAGATAGCGAAGTTATACGTCGAGGGACTTTTAGGGGCGGACCATATCGGCTTCCATACTAAAGAGTATCGAGAAAACTTCTTTCAGTGGGTTGAAGAGCTTGGACCGGTACTCTCTCATCCTGGAAGTATTGATCGAAAAACAAACGAAGTGATCTTTGGAGATAGACGAATCAGCGTTGATGTTAATCCCATTAGCGTGAACGTCGAACACATTCGGCAAATAGCTCGTGATCCCGAAGTACAAGCACGAGCAAAAGCAATTAGAGAAGAGTTCTCCGGGAAGACGATCCTCTTTGGCGCCGATCGGTTGGATCCAACGAAAGCGACTCCTGAACGACTCGTCGGATTTCAGAAGGCGTTAGAAGGTGCACACTCGCTTGATCCGAGGAATTCTGTCTTCATCCAGTACAGTGATCCTTCTCGTGAACACCTCCGGAGTATGCGACAACACATACAAGATACTGAAGAGACGGTATCTGCCATCCGGCATGATCTTGGTCCTCATCAGGGTGCCGTTCAATTTCATCTGAGAGGATTGCCGTTTCAAGAGATTGTCGCTCATGCACTAGCAGCAGATATGCTGCTTGCAACACCTGCTGTTGATGGGCTCAACCTGATGGTGAAGGAGTACGCCATTATCGCTCGAATGGCCCGAGAGCTTTTTGACCGTGAGGTTTCGGCGGTGCCGATAACAGGACGAGGTGCAGGAGCCTGGATTGAACACGGACAAGGTGCAAGTCCTGTTAATGATTTTCCTGATGTGATGTGGGGAGATGTTGTAGGGGTTGCTGGAAGTCGGGCTGGTTCTGTTGGTAACGGTATTAAATTTGCGAATGCTATTCAGAAGGATCTACGGCTTGCTGAACAACATGAGCAGAAGCTCGACCGCGCTGTAGAGCGAATTGAAAAGCATGACCTCGGTGCGTGGATGGTAAAAGAGGAAGCCAATATTGATCGTAGTGCCGAATTAAATCGGAACCGTCTGGCGAAACGAAGAGCGGCTCTCCTTGTTCCGGAGTTGAGCATAGCGGATGATGACAGAGTCATTGTGGCAGAACTCGGTGAGACCTTACGTACGGCTGATAAATCGCTTGCTATTTTT
>JBMTVV010000092.1:0-7009 GCA_049451755.1 Bdellovibrionota bacterium | reverse complement strand
CCTGTTCCGGGAGGTCCGACCAACAGAACTCCTTTCGGGATTCTTCCACCGAGCTTTGTGAACTTCTTCGGATCCTTTAAGAATTCAATAATCTCCTGAACCTCTTGTTGAGCCTCACTAACACCCGCGACATCATCAAAGGTCACCTTGCGCTGGTCTTCTGTGAGAAGCTTTGCCTTCGATTTGCCAAAACTCATCCCTTTTCCGGCGCCAATTTGCATTTGTCGCATGAAGAACAGCCAGACTCCGATAAAAATCAACATAGGGAGCAACGTGATGAAGAGCTCGAGTACCCATGGTCTTTCAGCTGGTTTCCTAACCTCGAAATCTACGTTCTTTGAGATGAGGTAATCCGCTAGATCGTGGTCTCGTGCAATGACGGACTCAAACGGCTGACCATCAACGGTTACTCCGCGCACCAGGTCATTTTCAATGACAACCTTACTTATCAGGCCTTCATCAGCAATAGAGAGTAACTGTGAGTATGGTACAGGGCGGTCGATTTCCGGCTTGTTCATCACCCCGTAAAGAGCCATGAACACGAAAAATAGAACGAGCCAAAAAACGGCATTCCGCGAAAACTGATTCAAATTTCACCTCATCTCAATGTGGGCACCCCTCGGGATGCTCGTTAGCGGGAATTGTCCCTGAAAATCAATTAATTAAGGAGTCTCCCTATCTTCACCTAAAGAGGGATAAGCCTCAAGCCTTACGAGGGACGGAACCTCCCTACGTTAGAGATTCTTCGGACACCCCTTTTGATGCGCTTTTTTCCATTATTTCAGCAAATTATCGAAGTTTTATCATGAAAAGAGCTCATCATTTGGTACTACCCGGAGTTTTATCCTAAAAAGAATAGTGTTCTACAGACATAGACGGAACATCTAACCGCTGCCTTACGAGGGGTGATCTTCCAAGTATCACCATCTCTACTTGTAACGTGAGTCGTAGGATTTACCACTAGTGGCACATGTACAGTAAGAAGCACAAGTAACGGTTAATAGCAGTCATCGTCCGTCTTCGCGACGTAGCCTGAAGATTTCTCCTCGTCAAATTCACAAGTCCTAGTCTGATTGGCGACAGTAATCATGCTCGATACACAGATACCTCCCTTGCGCCGACGCACCTCGAGGGCGCCCGGCAGTTGTATTGCGACTTGCCCCGAAAGGAAGAACTCTCTCAGGCGACCGGCAGACTCTCGCCCAAGCGGACTGCGCGAAAACGGGAGAAAAAGGCCTTTCACGACACGTTCTCCGATTGGCGCGGGTATGGTTTCGAGTACTTGTTTTAGTGCTTCCAACCATCTCCGAGTTCCAAACGGAGAAAAAGAGAGTTTCTCATGAATGATGCTCTGAGAGATATCCTCGAGAGCCTGTAGTTCTCTTTCGAGAGATGCTGCCTGATCAGTAAGGCGCCCAGAGACGCCTTCCCCAAACTCTTCCTCTAGGAGGGGTATGAGTGACTTTCGAACCAAGTTTCTGAGCCGTGTTGTATCCAGATTCGTTTCATCTTCAACAAAGGGAATAGCGAACTGTTCTCCGTATGAAAGAATATCCGTCTTTTTAAAACCGAGTAACGGCCGTAAAATTCTCAAATGTGCATTAAAGGAGGGAATTGCGCGTGGCTCCTTATTTGAGAGAATACGCATGAGGAATGTCTCGAGATAGTCCCCGGCGTGATGCGCTGTTAACACGCTTTCGTATCCCTCTTTGTCCATTACAGAACTGAAAAATTTATAACGCTCCCTTCTTGCCCATGCCTCAAGATTCTCTCCCTCGCGGGGTTTTGTGAGACGCGTAGCAAAAAAAGGAAGCCCGAATTCGATGGCATACGCTTTTACAAACTCAGCATCTCGCTTTGAAGTATCTCGTAGCCCATGATCAACGTGGGCTACAGCAATACGCGAGGAGATCTCCCTCTCTTGTAGAACTCCTCTCAGCGCACGTACAGAAGCATCAAGCAGACACATACTGTCGACACCACCCGAGACTCCAAGGAGAAACCGACGAGAGTCCGCGGAAAACACCTCAGCCATGCAGTCAATAATTGGATGTGTCTGAGTCATCTCCATTGAAGTATCTCTCATGATTACGGGCAATTAGTGTAAGGTGAGATATGCAGACCTGCTCGAAAGCTCCCGAGAAAGAATAGCTCCCGCGCGGTTCTCCTTTCATGTTATAAAACGCGGGTTAATGAGCTTGCCAACTGCGGGAAAGCTCGGGTAATCCCTATGGAATCACCCCCTATGGAATCACCCCCTATGGAATCACCACTGTCAGAAATATCCGCCAGGAACGAAACAAGCGATAACCTCAATCTCCTAGTAGATGTTACCACGACGCCCGCCTCGAACAACCCTTTAGAGCGAGAGCTTCTCGTTCTATCGCCTGATGCCCTTCAGGAGCTATCGGAAGCAGCCCTTCAGGGAGATGCTTCCGAGACACGCATGCGAAGCTCCAGCGTGTATTCAGAACACCTTCCTTCCTCTGGATACGACGGCACACCACTCACATTACAAAAGACACGTTTCCAGCTTCTTCCTGACGAGGAGATCGAGCGAATTCAGCAGGTCTTACCGCACGGCGTTCAAACACTTGCCGGGTATCTTCTTGTCGATCAGACACAGGTACTGGTAAAGGCTCCCACCTACACTCGTTTAGAGCTGGAGGAGTATAGTGCGTTTTTACGAGATGAGTTGGGATATACCAAAACTGCTCTCATTAAAGTCGAAGGCCCCACTCATGTGGAACAAATGCTACGGAGAGCAGAGTTGCGAGGCTCTCGTCAAGATGATTCCCTTGGAATTATTGTTCGAGCCATACTTCCAGATTCACTTGCGATAGCACGGGTTAGTCTCAAGCGTGATGACGAACACAATCCTCAACAAATTCACATCACCTATCGACGACCTGGTTTGCATAGATCACTCGAACGCTCATACGAGCAAGAGATAGAATGGGAACTCGGAATCTCAACTCGCTTGAACCTACAACCGGATGATTGGATTCGTGAACGATTGATAGAGTCACAACCACCAAATGTAAAAATTGAATCGGTACGCTGTTCGCGTGAAGGACAAAGAGAAGAGAACCTCGTTATTGCTCACGCGATTATCTTCTGTGCTGAGAAGGCACTCCGTGAGATAAAGCCCTGGATCAAAACGACCGAGCACATGCTGGGAATACGTATCGATCCGATTCTAAAACCTGTGAGTGATGCTTACTTTGAATTTGTGACACGAGTTGGTAATCCTGATACGGGTCAGCTCGAACGCCCTGAACTATTACCCGAGCTTCTCGGTGAAGCACCGGAAAGCGATTTTTCTGCGGTGAGTATTCATGTTAATTCCTCAAAGAGAAATCGTCTAGATCTCACTCATCAACAGACTATTGTCGTGGATCCGCGAAATAGTCTGGACCGAGATGATGGGTTTTCTGTGATGAGAGTTCCTGGTGGGATTCAATTACAGGTTCATATAACTGATGTTCCGGCACTGATTCGGCTCGGTAGCGAGCAGCTAGACATGGGATTACGAAAAGCGTTTTCAGTGTATGGAGCCTCCTCAATTGATCCGCTTCATCATCGTAGACTGGCTCTAGAGGTCGGCTCTCTTAAACAAGATCGAGTGCGATTCACGTGGACTTTTGCTTTTACAGTCCGAGATGGTGCGCTTTCTGCTGACATGCCGCGAAGAAGCCTCGTCCGAGTCTCCAATGCAACATCTTATGACGAACTCTATGATGCTTTAATCAGTAAGGATCACCTGCTAGCAGAACAAGCTCAACTCCTGAATGAGTTTCATGACCAAGCGAAAGCGCAGCTCGAGGAAAGCTCCACGAGAAGTAGATTTCATGGCTCGGGAGATTGGAGTCACTCTCTTATTGCTAAGAACAACGTACTCGTGAACGAGATGGTCGCAAACCTGATGTATCATGAGTTCCCCTCCGTGCCGTGGCTCTACAGAGCCTTTCAACCCCCTTCCTCATTTGATGAAGCAAAAGCGGAATCTCTCTTACAAGAGTGCGGCATGGGGTTTTTGGCAGATCGCCCTGGTAGAGAACACCGACAGAGAGCACTTCGGTTTGCAGAACTGACGCAGGGTGCAGAGCGCTTTTCACCTGAGATTGCCCGAGTGATTGGCGAAGCCTTTTATACCACGACGCCTACACCCCATGTCTTTTTCAGTGGCTTCTACTCTCACTTCAGCTCTCCATTGAGACGCGGAAGCGATGTTGTCCTCGGCTATCAGCTCTCCCACGCGCTGACTGGCACAGCCCCCTTCCATGATGGTTTCATCGACCACTATGCCAACTATCTCTCGTATCAGAGTTTGCTCGAAAATCAGCGGCATCGTGAGCATCTGACGAAAGAAGAGCTTTCCCGACATGAACAACTACTCGGCAAATCATTTATGGGTTTTCTCACCCATGTCTCTAAGGATTGCGCTATCGTGGACGTTCCTGGTGTCGGACGAGGGATTATACAGAGACAAGAGGGACTCATCGAGATGGACCGCTCAAGACAACAAGTTACGGACTTACAACAACGAAAGACCTTTGCACGAGGAGACCAAGTCGGAATTTACTACGAAACAGTCAATTTGTGGAGATTTAAACCCATCCTCCGATTCCCTTCGCCAACGCCGGAACCGGACGACATCTCTGCCTGAGACATCTTTGCCCAAAACTCTTTCATCTGATGACTATAAGGGCAGGATGAGAAAAAACGAGCGCTCTACGACAAACGAAAGAAGAACTGCCCTAACCCGTTTCTCGAAAACGATCGACACTCAATGCTCCGGCACCAGTATACATAACTGACAAAGCACCGGCGAGCATGACGAGGTCTTTGTTTAATAATTGCCCGGTAGACGAGTAGAAGCCGAATACGTAAATCAAGGTGCAAAAATGAAACGCGGAGATTAAGGAGCCAAGAGTTGTCAAAAATCCAAGAATCAAAAGCACTCCAGCGAATATCTCTCCGTAGGGAAGAATAATTGCATAGAGTGTCGCGATGTGCTCAGGAAGCACATTCAGCTTATGAACCTCATCAATAAACTTTGAAATGTTCTCTAGCTTAACGACTCCTGCAAGGAGGAGATACCAACCCAGTGCCTGCCTAATAAACAGCGGACCGTAAATGGAATTGCCTACTGGCCGATTGAGTTTGAGAGCCATAAATCCGTAAACCTCCTAAAAGACTTGAGGGCTTAAAAGACTTGAGGAATTGATGGGTGCGCTGACCCAAGTCTCCAACAAATAGAGTAAACAGAAACAGTCGGGTTGAAAATATACTCTTTTCACAATACGGAGGGCCGCAATCAGGAGTTGCACTCTTTTCAAAGATGTAAAAACATGAACTAAAACTACGCCTTAGAAGAAAGGAGTCTGTTTCCATGTATCACCCAACTGATTATCCTACTGGCCCTGAGTTACGGCAGTCGCTGATTCGCGAAGTAGGTCGTTATGTGTTTGGTCAGGAGCACCTTATTGAGCGTCTTCTAGTCGCTCTTTTGTGTGAAGGTCACGTCCTTATAGAGGGTGTTCCCGGGCTCGCAAAGACTCGGGTCTTAAGCGTGTTGAGCGCGCTACTGTCATGCTCGATGAAGCGCATTCAGTTTACACCGGATTTGCTGCCTGCCGATATAACAGGCACTGAAGTATACCAAGCCTCCCTAGGGGAGTTCTCCCTCCGTAAGGGACCAGTGTTCACGAATGTGGTGTTAGCTGATGAAATCAATAGAGCACCAGCAAAGGTACAATCGGCATTGCTACAATCGATGCAGGAGCGAGTTGTAACGATTGGAGATCAGACGCTCGCTCTTCCCCGACCATTTTTTGTACTTGCCACCCAAAATCCTATAGAACAGGAAGGTACCTATCCCCTTCCAGAGGCTCAACTCGATCGTTTTCTGTTCAAGATTTTGATTGACTACCCAGCGTATGCCGATGAGGTGCAAATGCTCAGTGCTGTTGGTTCCCAGATGTCTGATCCAGCACTGCCGGATCCTGTTATCTCGATTGAGGCTCTTGTAAATGCTTCCCAACAATCCCTGGAGGTTTTTGTCGACCCCAAAATCGATGAGTATATCGTACGTCTCGTTCAGGCTACCCGAGAACCAAAGTCGTTTGGCCTCGGTGATATTATCGAGTGGGGAGCATCGCCACGGGCGAGTCTTGCCCTGAAGCGTGCCGGTCGGGCACTTGCGCTTGTGCGAGGAAGAGATTTTGTTGGTCCAGATATAATTCAGGAACTAGCCCCAGATGTCCTACGACATCGGATTGTGCTCTCTTTTGAGGCAGAGGCTCGGAACATTACCGCTAGCGAGGTTGTTCACAACATTGTGCAAGGAGTTCCGGAGCCGTGAGACTCTTCAACCACCTCAAAGAACTGTGGCAGGGACCTCAGCGAGGGCATGTCGTCCCTGAACAAGACGAGGAGACCAACCTTTTTCAAGCCAGGGTACGGGAGCTTCAAACGCAGCGACTGATGTCATCGCAGCTATCAGGCGATTATGCCTCAGCATTTTTGGGGCAGGGATTATCGTTCGCAGAGCTTCGGGAGTATCATGCGGGAGATGAACCGAGATTTATTCATTGGGGAGCCACCGCCCGTATTGGGAAGCCTTTCGTGAAGTTGTTTCGAGAGGAACGGCAACTACGACTCATGATATTCCTTGATGTGACTCCATCCATGATGGAGACGAACCGAAAGGTGCAGGCGATGGAGCTTGCTAGTCTACTGATAAGTATAGGGCAAAAGAACCGAGACCTCGTTGGATTCGCTCCCTTTAGTAGTACCCTCAATGAGCTGTATCCCCCAGCGAACTCTCGCCCACATTACCGCCAAGTGCTCTTTGCGCTTCAGAGCGTTGCTACCTGTCACCAGCCAACACGATTCGAAGACATTGCAACTCTCGTCAAGGAACAAATTCGTGGCCGCTCGGTTCTCATCTTTATCTCAGATTTTGAGGACCTGGCTATAGGCGATGGGTTCACTGCGCTCAGCC
>JBMTVV010000091.1:0-7226 GCA_049451755.1 Bdellovibrionota bacterium | reverse complement strand
GGCTTTTTATAAAAAGACTTTCGAAGACGAACAAGCCTAACGAGCTTTCTACTCACCACACTGCATCACTCACAACTCTGCCGCACAGGTTAAGCACCGGCAGCCGGAAGCCACGGCTCCGAAAAGAAACCTCTTGAGAATTTATTTCAGCGCTAGCTAGCGATTAGAGATCGGAACGTACTGCCGCTCTGTCGCACCCGTATACACCTGGCGAGGTCGCCCAATTCTGTTTTTTGGATCCTCAGAATACTCTTTCGCATGAGCAATCCAACCAGGGAGACGTCCAAGAGCAAACATAACCGTGAAAGCATTCACTGGGATATTCATCGCTTTGTAGAGAATGCCACTGTAGAAATCGACATTTGGATAGAGATTTCGCTCCTTAAAGTAGTCGTCATTGAGCGCTGCTTCTTCTAACTTGCGAGCAATCTCAAGCGTTGGGTCATTACTATGGAGCTTCGTAAGCACCTGCTCACACTTCTTGCGAATAACACTGGCCCTTGGATCGTAGTTCTTGTAAACACGGTGACCAAATCCCATGAGTCGGAATCCACTATCCTTGTCCTTCGCCATCTCAATGTACTTTTTCACATCACCACCATCTTCGCGGATGCGATTGAGCATTTCGATTACTTCTTGGTTTGCACCACCATGACGCCATCCCCACAATGCGCAAATACCAGAAGCAATAGAGGCGAAGAGATTCACTCCAGAGCTCCGTACGATACGAACAGTTGATGTAGAGCAGTTCTGCTCGTGATCCGCATGAAGAATGAGAAGCGTATCAAGTACCTCCGCCACGAGAGGATCAACCTCAAACTGCTCTACTGGAAGACCGAACATCATGTAGAGAAAATTCTCCGCATAACTGCGGCTATTGTCAGGATACGTAAACGGATGCCCTACTGACTTTTTGTATGCCCAAGCAGCAATTGTGGGCAACTTCGCCATCAATCGAATGCTATTTAAGTAGGAAACCTCCTCCGGACTTCCAACTTCGTCTTGGTAGAAGGAAGAGAGGGAAACAACCACGGAGGCAAGTATCGCCATTGGGTGTGCATCGCGTGGAAAACCATCGTAGAAACTCTTCACGTCTTCGTGAAGCAAGGTATGGTTCTTAATCTGCGTCTCGAACGAACTCAGCTCAGTAGCCGTTGGCAGCTTACCGTTCATAAGAAGGTAAGACGTTTCAAGAAAGGTACTATGCTCTGCGAGGTCTTCGATGCGATATCCCCGGTAGCGAAGAATTCCATTTTCGCCATCGATAAAAGTTATCTCACTGTCACAACTTCCGGTATTTCCATAACCAGGATCGAGTGTGATATATCCCGTATTGCTGCGAAGACTTGAAATATCAATCGCCTTCTCTTGCTCTGAGCCCTCTACGATAGGAAGTTCAACAGAGTTTCCTTCTGGAAAACTAACGGTAACTCTCTTATCAGACATGTGTATAACCTTTTTGTCGTAAATATAAATGGAGCTAGCTACGGAAAACTCCGCTAACGTTCTAGTTTGAGTAGTTTTTTGCCAGAAACGGTTCAGAAAATACACCGATTTCTTCAAACTCTCACCCGAAACTTCCTTACGATTCAAAGACAAGGTTTTATTTTTTCGAGTGTTCCATATACAAGTGGCGACAATCCGATGATTAAGTATCGTTATCCTAAGTAAATCGGGTGGTTACAAGTGCCTCGCCGAGCATGAAATCCAGAGATCCGCATCTACAAGAACCACAGCGAGTACGCCCCTCGAGGTGATTACAGAACAGCATCTCGCTCAAGACCGCGAATTCAGGTACACTGTTTGTTCACTTCGCAAGGCAACTGCAATGAGCGATAAGAAAGGTCAAAAGGCACTCGCTATGAAAGATACCTCAGAACGATTCGGTACTGACCAGAAGTCTGTTCGAAAAGTCCACCCGCTTGGGATGCGTGTGTTGGTACAGATAAAAAAGGCAGACTCTAAAACTGATGGTGGCCTGTACCTTCCAGAGAACGCAAAAGACCGGGGCGAGGAGAGTCTCCTTGCTCAGGTTATTGAAGTGGCGAGCGCGATTGATTCTGACACGGACGAAGAGACGAACATTAGTGGCATTCCACTTGGAGCAACAGTCCTTGTTGGCCGCCACGCAGGAACCAGAGTTCCATGGGATGAACTTCTACGGATTGTTGATACGAAAGAAGTGCTTGCGATTGTCGATGAAGTAGAGCTCATCTGAGCAAGCGAATGAAAAACTATCGAAAGAAGTTCAGCCCCTCTAGGCAGGTTCGTGACCTCTCACATCGCACAATGTAGTGCGAAAAACAGAGTAGTTTTTATCATGGTCAAAGGGGTAACTGTGGTGGCACCTCTATTGTGATTGAAACGAGGCTGCCTGTAAGTGCTCTTTGAGCTACCCCATTATCGCAATCACAAAAGACAGGGGGTCTAACATAATTCGTTTGACATCATCCAACTCTCGTTAAATTCTAACGCTATGGAAGGTGAACAGACCACGGAAAACAAATCTCTTGAAGTCCTCGTACAAGAGAAAGCATTCTCCCAGTTACAGCTGAAACGGGTCATTCAGAGTTATCTTGAGTACTATGCCTCTGGCTCAAAGCACACTGCGAAAGCAAAACGCAACGACACAATCCACTTCCTCAATTTTTTAAAGGATTACCACGCGGTTCATGATGACTCGACCTTGCAAGTGATCCACTGGAACCATTCCAGCGTGCAAAACTTTATCGAGTACTGCCTTTCACGGGGCGAGACTCCTGCAACGGTATCGCGCCGGCTCGCTACCATTAAACATATGGGAAGAACCCTTGCAGAACGAGTGCCGAACTTTACGAATCCCGCGAAGGAGGTGAAGCCACCAAAGATTCAACCACATCGCCCAAAAGCACTGACCATAGAACAGGTAAACGATGCCCTTGAAACTGCAAAGGATCGTCGCTCAAAACGAGATACCTTTCAACGTAAACGAAATGAAATGCTATTTATCTTTCTCATCGAAACAGGGCTGAGAGCCGATGAAGTCCGACTACTAAGGCTCGGGCAATTAGATGAAGGAATAGAGTGGATTCAAAACGTTCGGACGAAAGGTAAAAAGTTTCGAAATGTCTACATTTCTTCAGGACTGCGTGTACAGCTACAGCAGTACCTCGATGAACGAAGGCGAGAACTCAGTCGGTTCTTTCCTGAGCTCACCATTGGCCAAGATAAAAAACTCCCGCTTTTCATCAGCACCTACGGCGTAGATCCACTCAACCTCGACTCTTTTCTCATGGGAGCCAAATCTATCTGGCGAGCAATTAATCAACTCTCCGCCTCAACTCGATTACATCCCCACCTTCTTCGACACTCATTCGCAACAGATCTGCTTAATTCATCACAGGACGTCCGCCTCGTAGCACAAGCATTAGGTCACAGCGATGTGCGAATAACCATGAGATATACGGAAAGATCAGATAGAGATCTTGCCCGAGCGCTAGAAGCGAAGAATAATAAGTAACTCATCAACAAAACTTTCAACCTAAGGAATAAACGTGAGACGAATGAAGACTTTGAGTATGCTGTTACTTCTAGCGCTCCTGTCAGGATGCTCTAGCCAGCCATCGAGTGGAAGCCTCATCACCTCCACAAGCCCACTGCCACCGGGAGTTCGTGGTACAATCCCGGCTAAAGGTGGAGACTGTCAATACCGGCTGCTTGGATTACTTCCACTCAATTCGTCTGCAACCATGGCTGATGCACTTGAAGATGCAAAGGCGAATGCTCAGTCAACCGTGCTTACTGATGTCACCGTTGATCATAATTCGGGATTTTACTTCCTTTTTTCTAACAGCTGCATACGCATACAAGGCCTTGGTGTACCCGAAGCTGTCTTGAGTAGAGTGAATCAACAGTATTTAGGCAATGGATTTCGCTAGAAGAAATCCTCTATAGAGTATCCTCTACGTCAGAATCAGTCTTTGTAGGATTTGTATCGATGAATTCGACAACATCGGCAGTTACTACAATCTTTGGTATCGAAAAGAGAATCAAATAGAGAGAAGAGGTGTCTTCAGTTTGATTCGCAAGCGCGATTGGCCGCCCCTCTAGATCGGCGGTGCCTAAGTTCTCATACAAGTCAGCCTTTGCCTCTGCATAGTTTGGGCTGGTGATAGGGAGAATACCTAAAAGTCGGAATCCGATGCTGGTGCCTTTTGCACCCATCTTAATGGTTTTGTAATTCTTCTCTTTTAACAACACTGAGGTAGCCGTGGACTGCGGCATTTTGCCACCCAAAGAAGAAGAACAGCCTGCCATGATAACTGCCACTGGAAGCACGAGAGGGAAAATAAGTCTGATCATGTAATACCTTCATATTCATTCAATATCGAGATCTTACCGTATCGACCGATTCACAGAAAGTATATTTGCTTTACAACGTGCTTAAATATCGATTGCTGTACTTTAAGTCCCCGGTCTTCTCTTCTCCAAACCAGTCCGGAGCAATAAAAGCCCTAGCTTCTTCTTTTGTAGGGAACTCAACTTCTACTGTCACAAGGCCGCTGAGGTGTCCTTCATACACATCAACTTCCGCTTGGTATCCTCTCACTGGAACCTCGTACCTCTGTTTCTCAATAACCCTTCCCTGAGCCCCACCGAGTAGCACCAGAAACTGCTCCTCTGACAAGGTTATTTCTCGCTCCTCTCTTACCAAACCCGAGCCAGCTTTCACCGTTAGTGAGTATTTGCCACCACGGTCTCGAATTCTCACCTCACGAGCTGCCATCTCATCCACAACGAGATAAGCTTGACGAATAGCAATAGGAAGAGATTCCTGAAGCTCTTCTGCAACAAGCTCTAGATTCACCAAAAATTTCCGCTCAATCTCCATTTCTTCACCAATTATCAAGGATATAGACTCCGAGTTCTCTTACCCACGCTACTCGATTTTGTTCATAAATCCAGCTCATTGTAGCTGATTTGTAGAAAAATTTGATTGCCTCTACTCCTCATGAGACCGTTAACACCGAACAGAGAGCCATGTCCATGCCGGAAGAGATAACAACAGCACAACATTCCTCAACTACCGAGGAGCTATCGAATCACGATCCTCACTGCCTCGGGCTCGCACGTTTTGAAGGAGAGGCGCTTAAAAGCTTTCGGGAGAATTTTACTACTGCAGATCTTCGTCAAGTCGAAAAGCTTGCTCACTCTATGATCTCGAAACACTTCCCTACACTCCGACCAGACAAAGATGAACTCGTACAAGAGACATTAAAAAACTTCATCAATCGAGGACTAGCAAACTACTCTCCAGAAAAGGGAGAGCTCGTCGGTTATTTCTACACCATTATGCGAAATACCGCTGCGAAACTCCTCCAGCATAAGCATAAAATGAATCGAACAGAGCCCGCTGAGATCCTATCTGAAACACTTCCGCTCTCCTTCTCCACTCTTGGTGATAGCTTTAAAGAGCTACAGCCAGTGCCAATACAGCTCGCGGATAGAGAGTGGACAGATCAACTGGAGAACCTCCTCCACATGGCTCTTCCAGACAGACAAACAGGTGAACTCACGAAAGATCGAATCCTACCAGAGGAAGTTCATGGATTTATTTGGACCCGGTTTACGAAAAAAACACTTGGCGAAGGTGAGCAAACTCTCATTGCTCAGGCCACAGATCTCGCAACACCAGAAAAGCCCCCCTTAGAATACTTGCAGGAGGCCATAGAGTACGGGCTTACCCAATTATCACTACCGGCTCGTCAATTATTAGCGGATGTCTCCATTAATAAGGTCTCCTATCAGGAGTTGGTACATTCTCACGCAAAGAGCTCAGAGAGCCCACACACTTTTGTAAAAATGAGAATTTTTAGAGCTCGGAGAAAAGTACTACTTGAAGCGAGCGAGTATCTCTGTCCTTCAGATAGCGCTCTACATGAACCGAAAGACTCACCTGCGGAGTAACAAGTTCATAAGTTGGTAATCGTTAGATATTACCTTCTAAGAGTCAGACTCTACTCACCAACGAGTCGTAGGACCTCAGCTAACGAAGGCATTGCCGGAGCTGTTCCTTGTCGCTCTGTCGAGAGTCCTGCTACTGCAGTCGCAAACTGAATTGCTCTTGGCAAATCTCCCTCATAACGGACGAGACCAGCAGCAAGTCCTCCATTAAAAGCATCTCCTGCACCTGTCGTATCAACTGGCTTCACAGAGACGGCTGGCGTCCGTAGAATTTGCCCCTTCTGTACACCACGAATTCCTCTCACTGACTCTTCTTTCTGATACAACAACGACCCTTCAGAGCCGAGGGTAAGAATAATTCCGTTTACAGGAAGCTCTGCAAATATCTCTCGCAGCGACTCGTCTGATGTGGCGTAAAATGTGTCATCACACTCTTTGCTACAGAAATGTTTCAGGAGAGAGGCACACTCAGATTCATTCGGAGTTATGTAGTCCGCTAACTGTAGTTGCTCTCGTGTAATCGACGGACTCATTGGAGCGGTATTGAGTATCGTAAGAATCCCCTTCTCTTTGCCATACTGAAGCCCAGCTGTTGTCGCCTCCGGATTACTCTCGAGCTGAAACACAAGCACTGACAATTCAGATTCTTCCTGTAATACGGACACGACGTGCTCCGGGGAGAGGCTCAAATTTGCACCCAATGCGACTACAATCGCATTTTCGGCCTGCGCATTGACAATGATAGATGCGGCTCCAGAGGTCTTTCCCTTTGCCACCTGTAGCCGAACAGGAAGCCCTTCCTGCTCACACCAAGAACGATATCCATCTCCCAGCACATCATCTCCCGTACATCCGATAAAGAGTGTCGGCACCTCTTGACGATGTGCGGCAACAGCCTGATTCGACCCTTTTCCACCAGGACCTGAAAGGAACTCTCCAATAACTGACTCCCCTGGCTGCGGGAAAGAGGGCGTTTGAAATGCGAGATCTTGAACAAAGCTACCGATGACACCAATCTTTGCACTCATACGATTAATCCCTTGTTCCGTTTACTCGAGAGAATCTCTTGAATGAGAGGCTCGGTAAGACACTCTCGAAAGCTCTCTCCTGGAAATGTCTGCGCCCATCCGTATACCGACTCAATTTCATTTGGTGCAAAAACAGGCTTCATACCCCTTACTTCATCTAAGCCTTGTATAAGTTGGGTTGCGATATCAGCCGAAGCTTTTACTGCTCCTTCATAGATTGTCCCGTTGTGACGCCTCGTTGACTCCTGATAAAGA
>JBMTVV010000090.1:0-7234 GCA_049451755.1 Bdellovibrionota bacterium | reverse complement strand
ATCCCCTCTTATCAAATGGTGAATAAACAAAGCATCCCTCCTTCGTTCATTTTGAGAAGGATGTTCTTTTTGAGAAGAATTGCCGTTCTGCTCAAAGTAACACCTTTCCAATAGCGGCGTCAGCGTGCAACCTCATACGCTCGAATTGCCTCCGCAATCCTTGCGCTCGTGTCACCCGGGACTGGAGTAAAGGTATCTCCAGTTATCCTCTCAAAAGCTGAAATATAGTGCAGCGAAAGCTCTCGAATATACTCCTCTGATAATTCCGGAGGTGCCCCCTCTCCCATGAAGCCCTGAGAAATCAACCACTGACGAACAGGCTCTTTATCGAGCATCTCTGGTGAGGTGCCAGAGACTAACGCCGCATCATATGAAGCCTCAACCCAGTATCGCGATGAGTCTAAGGTATGTACCTCATCAGCCAATATGACTCGGCCATCCTTTATACCAAATTCATACTTGGTATCGACCAAAAGAAGACCACGCTTTGCGACCTCGCTAGAAGCGTAACGAAACAGTTCAAGAGCACGTGAACGCACCTCCTCCCAAACTCTAGCGCTCACCAGTCCGCGCTTGACAATTTCAGTCTCACTAATTGGTTCGTCATGCTCACCCAATGGTGCTTTTGTTGATGGTGTAATAAGGACCTCTGGCAGCTTCTCATGGCGCCTAAGACCGGAGGGTAAATGAACACCACTGATAGCTTTTCCTGCTTCATAGTCACGCCATGCACTCCCAGCAAGAAAAGCACGCACAACAACCTCGATAGGTATAATATCGACATCGTGAACAACCATCACATTCGGATCAGGACACGCTATGAGATGATTTTCTACTATCCCTGCAGTTTGCTCAAACCAGTACTGTGCCATCTGTGTTAGCACTTGCCCCTTAAAAGGGACGGCTCCCAATATGACATCGAAACAACTGATACGGTCTGTGGTTATAAGGTATCGGACACCACTTCCTTCATATGAATCACGGACTTTTCCCTCATATCGCCCTGAGAGAAACTGGAAATCTGTTCCCATCAGCGGAGATGCCATCTGCATCTCTATTGCCTCGTTATATTTCATGCTTCTTACCCCGTTCCTTTATCTTCTTCCCAGAAAGAGCATCAACCACTCGTAGATTTCTCCGAATGGTTTGCTTCACATACCTAGGTACCGGCCATATGGAAGGGCGGCGAGCAATTATCCTCGCTTTTTGAAGTAAACTGCGAGCCTTCTTCAAATAATCTCGATCCTCTAAAACAGTGTTGCCCATCAAAAGCAAAGCGACAGCCTTATTGTTAAAAATGGCAGCCCGGAGCTCTGGATGAACATACGGTTCTAGATAGGCCGCTGCTTGGCTGTATCCTCGTAATGCTTTTTTTGCTGAGCCTCTCTTATTGCCTTCATAGCCCTCTATCAGAGACATATTTGCAAGACGGAGCCAGGGCACCGCAAGATGTGAGCGCGAATCCCAATCACTGATATGATGAGCAGTACTCTTCAAAAGCGCCTTCAACGCTTGCCGATTCTCCGGCTCGTCCTTCAGAAACTCCATCTCCAGCATCCGAGCGATAAAGAGGCCAGTCTGCTGAACCGGCTCAATCGGTAGATCCACCCCTTGGATATGCTCAATAAGTTGTACCTTTCGCTCACCCATTGGAGTTTGCAAAGGATATCGACTGACAGGAGAGCCATTCTGTAAAAATGACAGTCGCACCGCTTTCGGCGTACCCCACAACACGGCGGTTGCATTTGGAAAGAGGTCTCTGATCTCTGAAAGCGACTCTCCGGTTCGAAAGTACCGCTCTAGTGAGACCCGTACTCGAGTTGAAGCATATCGATCAATCTGTTCTCTCAGTCGCAACGTGCTTGCTTCACTTGCATCTCGTTCTAGCTGAAAAAGAAGAATCCCATTACTTTCCTTACTCACGGCTAGTGAAAACACAAACCGTGTACCGAGAACCATAATTGGAAGTGTGATGATGAACGCTATCCCGAACCACCTCCTGCCTTTTCCAAATACGAACAGCACGGAAGCAATGGCAAACGGAAACACGGCATACTGTCGCCCCGAGAGGGAGAGATTCCCGTATGACAATAAAAAGAAAACGATCACTGGCAATGCGAGAAACAACAGGTGTTTATGCCACAATCTCATCACCAAATTTCGTCTCCATGAGATGTAGAAAGTGCAAGGCACTCTCTGCTGAAAGTAGCTCCCCAAACTCGGCATTACTCACTGTCATGTAGTGAATTCCTTGCTGCCGAAGCACCTCCGGTAGATAACGGTCTCGCTCTGCCTCTCGAATGTCAACGAAATCTGTAAAATCGGAGAGAAATTCAACAACGAGTCTTGGCTCGTCCTCATTATTGACTACGGTGAAAAGACACCGAAAACGCTCTGCCCACTCTGCGTAACCAGGATTCATCTCTGGGCAGAGGTCTGGCAGCTTCCCACTACATACAAAAGAGATTCGTGCCTGAGCAACAATTCGCTCACGCCCAAAGACTTCCATAAGAATTCGATAGAGCTGCGCTTCCCGTAACTCTATGTCGAGTGCCATACCCCTTCCCTTTTCACGCTCATATAGCTCTATATCACTGTATTCTACCACTCTACGACCAAAGGCCCATACAGCTCTGTTATGACTTCCCACGCCCTTACTCTACAGACCGGAGGGAAATGAGACAAACTGCCATCAATCTCTATAAGAATTCTCGAGGATGCGTTATTCTGTCTCTCATGGCACAACGAGAAATTTGTATATATCCTGATGATGTCCTTAGACAAAAAACGATTCCTGTTACAGAATTTTCCCGGCCGTTACATACACTCCTCGATGATATGAGAGAGACCATGTACGCCGCGCACGGAGTCGGTCTTGCTGCACCTCAGATCGGAGAACTGGTACGAGTAACAGTCATCGACGTATCTGATTCGGGCAATGAGCCACTGGAGTTTATTAATCCGGTCATCACCGCTCGTGAAGGGAACGTTCCATCGGAGGAAGGTTGTCTTAGTATCCCTGATTTTCGCGAGACGATTACTCGTTCTGAACGAATAACTGTTGATGCGGTTGATAGAAATGGCGCCCCGTTTCAGGTACAGGCTGAGGGACTCCTCGCAATCTGCCTTCAACATGAACTCGATCACCTTGAAGGGATACTCTTTATTGATCACTTAAGTCGATTAAAACGCGATGTGTTCAAAAAGAAGTGGGGAAAACGGATATAGGAAAGCCGACTATCCGGCTTCACTACTGCAATAGAAGGGACTCACACGTGTCACACAAAGTCATCTACTTCGGCACACCTCACTTTGCGGTCCCTGCGCTTGAAGCACTTATCACGGACCCTCGTTATGACGTACTCGCAGTGGTCACCCAACCAGACAGACCTGCAGGACGCGGGAAGCGCCTAACTCCTTCCCCTGTAAAAACTGCCGCTGCTGCATATGGTATCCCTGTTCTTCAACCCCATAATCTGGGTAAAGAATGGACAGAGATTAAAACAAGGCTACTCAATATCTCTCCATCTTTTGATGTAGGGGTGGTCTGTGCGTTCGGCCAAATTTTGAAGAGCTCCTGTCTTGAATTCCCCCTCAAGGGATGTATTAACATTCATGCATCGCTCCTGCCGAGATGGCGAGGCGCTGCGCCAATCCAACGTGCCATACTTGCTGGAGACTCCACTACCGGCATATCACTGATGCAAATGGATACAGGACTCGATACGGGAGATTGGTATACACAAAGAGGGATTCCGATTACCGCTAGCACTACCGGCGGGAGCCTCCATGATCAACTGGCGGTTCTCGGCGCCACGCTCTTACAGGAAGAGCTGAACTCCATCCTTCTCGGTGAACTACCATCACATAAACAGGATGATTCGCTCGCCAACTATGCGCACAAGATCTCGAAAGACGAGTGCCTCATTTCATGGAACGAGAGCGCTGAAGCGATTGATCGCTTAGTAAGGGCAATGTCCCCATTTCCCGGGGCGTATACGTTTTTAGCTGGAAACAGGATCAAGATTCTGCGGGGTCGTCCAGTTGATGCATTTCAGGGACAGCCTCCTGCGGCGCCAGGAAGGCTCTATCGTGTTGAACACGAACGGCTGGAAGTCTCTTGTGGCATGGGTATTTATTCTATCGAGAAGCTACAAATAGCGGGGCGCTCCGCCCAAGATGTTCGCCCATTTCTACAAGGAATGGCACTTGAGCCTGGGATGCAATTGACGACTACCCCATGACAGGAGCACAATGGAGCTATGAAACATATCAGTCTTCCCCCTAAAATCGCTGCCTCTATACTTGCTGCGGATATTTCCTATCTCGGGCACGAGATTCAAGATGTTATTCAAGCGGGAACCGACTGGCTCCATATCGATGTGATGGATGGAAGCTTCGTACCACCAATTACCTACGGAGCAAATGTCGTCGAAGCATGCAAAAAAAGCACTGAGCTGCCCATTGATGTCCACCTCATGATTGAGAGGCCAGAGAATCATATCGAGAGCTTTGCACGCGCAGGAGCGGATCTGATCACGGTTCATCAAGAAACTTCACCACACCTGCATCGAACTCTCTCAGCAATTAAGAATCTTGGAGTACAGTGTGGCGTCGCAATTAATCCTAGCACTCCAGCAGAGGCTATCTTTCCAGTGTTAGAGCTTGTTGACCTCGTTCTGGTCATGACTGTGAACCCCGGGTGGGGTGGACAAAAGTTCATACCCGCTTGCGTCACAAAAATTGAGAGGATTGCCCAAGAACGAGATGAATCCGAACTCGATTTTTCTATCGAAGTAGACGGGGGGATTCAGCCAGCAACAGCACAGCTCTGCCGTGCTGCGGGTGCGGATGTTTTTGTTGCGGGCTCTTTTATATACGGAGCAAAAAAGAGAGATGACGCTATTAGTGGTCTGAAAACGGCTCTCTCGACTGAAGAAGCAACAACTCGTATTAACTAATCGTATTCACTAACTACTGACAATTGCGGCGAGCATGAGCACAGTCCTGAAAAACAATTTTGGGCCTGAAAAACCGTTTTGGGATTATCCGTAGGTCTTCACCGCCTCACGACTCCGAAGCATCATACCCTCTCAGTTCGAACTCACAGATGCCCTTGCTCTCACAGATTCACTGCTCTCACAGATTCACTGCGCGTAGAAACTGGTCTCTCAGAAGTCTTTTGTCTGACCGCCTATATAGGTAGCGCTCCGTTTAGTGATTAATAACTTAGCGCCACAATAACTTAGCGCCGCAATAACTTAGCGCCTCGGCAAAACGTCAAGACTATTTGGAGTGAAATATGATTGTGTACCATTATCCCAATCAACTACGACCATAAGTCCTTTCTCAGAGAGGTCGGAGCCAGAGGCTGTCACTTCAGTGCGAATCTCTCTTACAGTGCCAAGGGATCCATTTCCGGTTTTCCGTTTTACACGTGAGCCTTTTTCCAGTGGGGTTACTGCCTCTTTTGACTGCTCATTCATGACGTTTCGCTCCTTCTCTTTTTTTTTGTCCCTTACGACGACCTTCAGGATAACGCATGGGCTCTTATCTCGACAAGTATCCTGCTCACCTTTGAAAGTTCCCTCAGTACAAGAAGACCCGTAAGAGAGCCCCCTAGATACATTCTCAATCCTTCACGTAGGACACATTCCGAGATTTTCAGAATAGCTGAATTGGTTCGCCTCTTGCGTCTTCACCGCAATCCTTTGCGATGCTGTAACGTCCATAAAAGACTCTCATATTGCATTTCAACTCGGCTCATACTGAATACTCTTTCACCCAAGAACCGACATGAAAAGGCTCAACGCCGTTTTAAGGGCACCTCACCCTTTTATTCTTCAGATATCGCTCTCAACTGCCGATTTTTTCAGTGAAAGGACGCCGTCAGCTGATTCGTGTGAGAGCTCTTATGCATCTTACTATTAAGAGCAGAGAGTCGTTGATTTTTATCAATCTGAAACGAGTGAGTCCTTATGGCAAAGAAAACTGGCAAGCCCCTCTTATGCACCTTCTGTGGAAAATCTCAGGAGGAAGTTCAGAAACTCGTAGCGGGACCAAGTGTATATATCTGTGACGAGTGTGTTGAGCTTTGTAACGATATTCTCCATGAGGAACTCGTCCACGACGAATCTCACGCGGAACTTCAACCTCTTCCTACTCCGAGGAGCATTCTCGAGAAACTCGACGAGTACATCATTGGGCAAGAGCATGCAAAGAAAGTACTCGCTGTAGCCGTACATAATCACTATAAGCGAATCCGTTCAAACTACAGTATAAGAAAAGATGGTGTTGAGCTTCAAAAATCAAACATCATGCTTGTCGGACCCACAGGCTCTGGCAAGACATTGCTCGCTCAAACGCTCGCCAAGATTTTGGATGTTCCCTTTACTATCGCTGACGCTACGAGCCTCACTGAGGCAGGGTATGTGGGTGAAGACGTTGAAAATATCATTGTTAATCTACTACAAGCTGCTGATTATGACGTCGAGAGGGCCCAACGTGGAATTGTATATATTGATGAAATAGACAAGATATCCCGCAAAAGTGATAGTCCATCAGTTACCCGTGATGTATCCGGAGAGGGTGTGCAACAAGCACTGCTTAAAATTATGGAAGGAACCCGAGCGAACGTTCCTCCAAAGGGCGGGCGAAAACATCCTCAACAAGACTTCATTCAAGTTGATACCTCGAACATCCTCTTTATCATCGGGGGAGCTTTTGAGGGGATGGAAAGAATTATCCAGGCTCGAACGGGGAAAAAATCGCTCGGCTTTGCAAATCATGTAGAAGTTACCGATAGCGATACTACGGTTGAACCGAGGATTGAAAATGAAGATTTCCTTAAGTTCGGAATGATTCCCGAGTTCATTGGGAGAGTTCCAGTAACAGCACATCTGAATACCCTCAAGGAAGAAGATCTCATTCGTATTCTCACTGAGCCAAAGAACGCATTGGTGAAACAATACACTCACCTCATCGAGCTTGATGGTGCTAATCTCTCATTCACTCCAGATGCGCTTGAGATGATTGCGAAGCAAGCACTTGAAAGAAAGACCGGTGCACGAGGGCTACGAGCAATTCTTGAGAGCACTATGCTCAATGTTATGTTCGATGTGCCAGGAAATCCGAATATAAAGGAAATTCTCGTCACTCCAGAGAGTATAAAGGGCGATGCGGAGCCGGTTATCACCTATCGTTCAGAGAAAATGGTAGTGTGAAAAATTATTTA
>JBMTVV010000089.1:0-7303 GCA_049451755.1 Bdellovibrionota bacterium | reverse complement strand
CACTCACTCGAAGCTGCTCCTGAACGACCTCTCGTTCTCTTCGTGCAGTCAGAGCCGCCATCCATTGACGAAACACCTCGCCGGATAAGGATAGATACGTACCCTGAAAATCAGCTTCAGTGGCTTTCACCCGAGTAACCGCAGCCTCATAGGTATTTTTAATGCGGTCAAAAATATCCACCTCGTACGAGAGCGTTGGAAGGACCGCAAACTGACTCTGGATAACGCTACTGACCGGGACGAATCCCCCTGAGAAGAGTGCTTGCTGCGTTTCTACTCGAGAACGGCGGGCTGAAACATTCGCTTCAATGTCGGGGAAGCGCTCAGCACCCGAGTACTGTGCCTGTCCCCTCGCCTGTTCAATACGGTAAAATGCTTCCTGAAGAGAAAAATTCTGACTCAAAGCGGTTTGGATAAGCGAATTCAGCTCGGGGACCTCGTAGCCAACCCAGTACGGTTCAATCGGATATCCTGAGAGGAATTCCTTCGATGTTTCCGGTAAGTCTCGAGAAAAACTTGGCTTCGGCTCAACAAGCGGGCGCTCGAATGATCTCATCGAGTACGGAGAACATCCGATTCCAGACAATACAAAGAGAATAAATGCCCATGTCCTCAAGTTCACACCCCAACAATCTAGCCCAAGGCCAAGGTCGCTACGATAGCACTACTAGAAAGCACTTACCAAATAGAGGGGCAAATTGGCTTACCGAGAGTTAACCCAATGGTGTTTATAGAGGCTCCCCTCGCATGAAGTAAGGAAGCAATCTCATAACATATTGATTTCACTGTTATACTAGTAGTATTACGCAATCTTTATCTCATATTATTCGGTACTTAAGCTCATCCCCTTTTCCGGTCGATAGAACGATAGAGAAAGAAATCCTCGCATGGAGGAGAAGGAACGAAATGAGCTCTCCAGTATTCACCATACTCAATAATGATTCCGAGACGGCTCGGGTCATACGTGACCTCATGTCACGTTGTGGGCTGGTAGAATGCTCCTTTACAGATGAGATATCTGCTCAAGCGATCTTTCACAGTGACGTTTCCCCTGAAGTACTCATTTTTGAATGTACAACTCCGAACGCTGAGGCGGCCGTATTCCTGGAAAACATCTGGGAACACCGACATGCTCGGCCAGTGTACGCATTTATCATCGGCACCGAATCAGAGTCAGACGAATTAATGCAAACCGTCGGAAAGAGTGCTCACGACTTTCTTACTCTTCCTCTTCCAGCTGAACTTCTGAAGGCAAAGATCGAGATTGCAAGACAGATTGTCGTCGACCAGCGAGTGCTCGCTCAATCAAATGAAGTGATTGAGCGTTACGCGCACCATATTGATCGAATTTCAGCCGATCGGGCCCGCCAACTATTTCATGCAGAACGGCTTTCAACGATTGGTACCATGTCTGCTGGGCTCGCCCATGAAATCAAGAATCCACTCGGTTATATCGCAACAAGTCTTGAGACCACAAAAATCTATTGGCAACAAACGTCCGAACTTCTGACTGATGAGAAAAAAGTCCTTGACCGGGTGGCTACCGAAAAACTCTTGTCAAAAGTCCCTCGCGCTCTTGAACGAATATCGAACGGTCTCGAGCGAATTGATAAGCTCATGCAAGGTCTTAATAACTTTGCACGCTCCTCTCAAGGGGAAAAGCAGCTTCATAATCTCAATGACTCTGTCACCATCGCTCTTGAAATAGCGGAAGTGCATCTTAAGTATCATGTAATAGTTGAAACAGAGCTTTCTCCGGACCTCTCTCTTGTCAAAGTCGACCCTCAACAAACCCAACAGGTCTTGATTAACTTGCTCATTAACGCCTCTCATGCACTAGAGGGGGAGAAAAACGGCACTGTTACTATCTGTTCTTTTGAAGATAGTGACCACGTTATTGTGACTATTACCGATAACGGACCAGGGATACCCGATAATCACCTGAAGAATATCTGGCAGCCATTCTACACGACAAAGGCAGAGGGGAAGGGGACTGGGCTCGGTCTCTCTATTAGCCAAAACCTCATCCGGGACAATGGAGGTACGATATCAGTGCGAAATAGAGCGCCGAAAGGTGCTCAGTTTCGAATAGAGTTCCCAAAAAGTTCCTCAGAACCGATCTCTCATTCGCTGAATCCTAAGAATACGGATGAGGAATGACTCGAATCCTGAGGTGAAATGAGACCTCACGAGAGGTTGTCAGGGAAAACTTACAACGAGTACCCGTTTGTACTCTGGGTGAGGAAAAGTGGTTTTCAAGGGAAAAAAGATGCGGTTCCAAATATTGAAAAGCGCACTTTTTGGCGCTGTATCCGTAGGCACTTTGATAGCGCTACCAGCCCATGGAGAGATTCTTCCCCTTGCCTTTGAAAACGAATATGTGATCGGACCAATTCGCTCAGCAACCATCTCTGCCCAACCCCACTCTACTGAACTTGCACGTTGGGAGGAAGGATTTGATACTCACACCGGTGGCGGCTTGAGTATCAGCAGACGAAACTTCAACTCAGTATCGATAGCCGACACCGAGACGATAAAACGTGACTGTGATCAACTCCTACGTTCCAGAGGAATCACCAATGGTGAGGGGTGGTACTGTGAGCCAAACTATCTCGTATCGGTAGAGGCGATACCTCAAGATCCACTTTTTCAATCACAGAAACCACTCTCTGATTTAGAGCTACCGAAAGCCTGGGATATCACCACCGGATCCTCGCAGGTAACAGTCGCTATTCTCGATACGGGCATCGACTATACCCATGAAGACCTCGCGCCAAACATGTGGAAGAACACTGGAGAGATTCCTGAGAACGGTATTGATGATGATGAAAACGGCTTTATTGATGATGTCCATGGCATTGATACCTATAACAATGACTCGGATCCGATGGATGATAATAACCATGGAACTCACTGTGCTGGAATAGTTGGTGCAGTCGGAGATAACTCAAGTGGTGGCAGTGGAGTGAACTGGGATGTCCGCCTCATGGCATTAAACTTTATTGGAGCGAACGGCTCTGGCGGTATATTTGATGCTATCAGAGCACTGGAATACGGGGTTGAAAACGGCGCTGATATTATCAATGCTTCCTTCGGCACCTCATACCCGTCAGCACTTCTCAGACATGCAATAGAAGAAGCAGGCGAAAAAGGGGTACTCTTTGTTGCAGCAGCAGGGAATTCAGCACGAGATATTGATACCATGCCGATGTATCCTGCAGCATACGATTTAGACAATATCATCTCTGTAGGAGCAGAAGATCAAAACGGAAACCTGGCGTGGTTTTCCAACTATGGAGAAATTGGCGTTGACCTTGTCGCACCAGGGGAAAAGATCTTGAGTACGGTTCGTAATGGCGGCTATCAGCAATTCAGTGGCACATCTATGGCAGCACCACATGTATCAGGCGTTGCTGCGCTTCTCTTGAGTAAGCAGCCTGAATTCTCTTTCTATGAGCTCAAGACGGAAATCATGGAGACAGCACTCTCCTCACCAGCGTTCCACGGAATGACCCGCACATCAGGAATCCTGAGTGCTTATCGAGCGCTTGCTGGCATTCGGGATGCGGCTCCGGTACCGGATACATCCAGCTCCATCCCAGTGGCTCTTGCTAAGATTGGCCGTTTACACCACACGGCACGAGCAACCAGGAGCACCTCCTTAAATGGTGGAAGAGTTCGCTTTATTATTAAGGGGGGCTCGCTACACACCATCAACCTTTCCTATACGCTGTCTCGATTAGCTGAAGAAGTACAGTGTGCACCATTCCCAATAGCGCTTAATGAAAATGGAAGACGAGGACTCACTCTACGTCTTCCTCGAAAAATTCGAGCAAGACGACTCACCATCTCCTCTGCACAAGCAAAGAATTCACGAAAAGTGCAGCTGAGAGATTTCTATCCCCAGAGAAAAGTCGCTCTCACAAATGCGCCCGAACTCATAGAGAGTTGTCAGATACTCGCTGACCAAACACGAATTCGATAAAGAAAGCATCTTTCAAGCATAGAAATGGTGTACTTCTCTTTACCTTGAACGGTAGACTGCTCCCTCTATGCATCAGAATCGCGAATTCATAACACCGCTAGACGCACTGCGACTCCTCAGTAGGGGGATTCCATTACTCGATGTGCGTTCTCCCGGAGAGCATACCAAAGCTTCTATTCCATTTTCTATCAATGGCGGGATTCTCTCGGATGCGGAACGCGATACCATCGGGCGTATCTACAAGGAAAAGGGGGCTGAAGAAGCTATTACCTTCGGTCACTGGTTCGTACAGGGGAAAACCAAAAAGAGGCGTATAGACGGGTGGGTACAATCCATTCAGAGCCACGATATATCAGCTCTTTTCTGTGCTCGCGGAGGTTTACGCTCTCAGATAGCGCAACAGTGGCTTAAAGAAGCAGGAACGAACATACCTCGAGTTCATGGCGGATACAAAGCGCTACGAACAGAGCTACTCAAGGTGGCATCACCCGATAGCACGAATCAACCTCTCATCGTCATCACCGGACATACCGGCTGTGGCAAAACCCGCATGATCCACCTTCTATCTACTCAGTTTCAGACTATTAATCTCGAACACCTTGCGGCTCACAGAGGCTCTGCATTCGGAGACCGCATAACACCTCAACCTGCCCAGGCAGTATTTGAAAATAGTTTATACTTACAACTCTTCAAGTATGGGCAAAACAATCACATGAAACCGACTCTTGTAGAGGATGAGAGTCGGATGATTGGAAAAATACAAGTACCCGAGCCATTCTTTCAATCGCTCTCATGCTCCCCACGGATTCAACTTATAAGACCACTTCCGGAACGTGTAGAGATAATCCTACAAGATTACATTATTGAAGAAGTCACTCGACTACGGAATGCTGAGAGAGAGAGCTCTTACGTCTATTCGCAGCTCTCTCAGACGCTGCTCTCAAACCTCCAACGGATATCAAAAAAACTTGGCGGAGTGCGCTTTTACGAGCTGATAAGGGACATCCAAACCGCGTGTAGCGAGCAATCACAAGATGGCTCTCCAGACCATCACCGTCACTGGATTCGGAAACTCCTTCTTTGGTACTACGACCCCCTATACGAAAAACATCTCCTCAAGATTTCTCCCCTGATTCAAAAGCGAGTTCATCCAGAAGAACTCGTCCGAGATGCGGACTCAATCTTTTGCGATATTTTTAGAGCACTAGAGAATATGAAAATCGCCTAGAGAACGTCGAAGCATTTCCCTTCAACGTTTCACTCAACGTCAAAACAGAACTCAACGATTTGTTCTACATCGTCTGCAAGAGATCGATGCACTGGGCAGGCTCTTCCCACTCGCTCTGCAATCACCCGTTGCTTCTCGTTCAGTGCTGATGGGAGATGGATTGTAGCATGAATGGACGCGATCTTTCTTGGATCACTGCTCATCATCTTCTCAGCAGTAAAGTAGGAGTCGGACAGATCTGCCCCTCCATCCCCCTCCATCTTAATAGCGATCGTAGTCAAAATGCAGCTTGCAAGTGATACAGCGCACAGATCTGTTGGAGAGAAGCTTTGTCCTTCACCTTGGTTATCTTTTGGGGCATCGGTAATGAGAATGCTTCCAGACTCCTCGTGGAGAATCTCGACTCGTTTATTCCCCCGATATGTGCCTTTCATCATTACACCCACAACAAACCTCCCCTAGTTTTCCTGGTCTGCTAACTGAGAAAGATACAGGCCAGGCTGATACGTACGGCCACTTGAGTGAGCTATCATACTCCGTTCATCAATCAGTGCTTGAGTCGCTTCTTGCACTCCGTCAATCGCCTGAAGCGAGGAAATAAGGTCTCTTGGATTAAGTCCCTTCGTCCGAATTCGGCTCTGTTCTTCACGCGCTCCTAAATCGTACAAAATCCTTTCAAAGAGCTCCAATGCCTTCCCGACAGGAACCTCTGAGAAAGTACCAAGAGCCCTGCTTTCAAAGCCAAGCTCTCTCCGCAAATCGAAAGAAGTCAGGTGATTGCTAAGCGCAGAGCTATTTTGTGTTTCCTCGGAGTGGTACAATGCAACGGTGTCATGTAAGAGCCTTGTTACCTCGGGATTCGACCTCAACAACGTCCTATTTGCATCCGGCAATGTATGTTGTCCGTATGCGTCTGCGTATGTGCCGGCTTCTTGTGTGCTGGCTTCTTGGCTTTCTTTTGGTGCATCCTGATTGTGGGAAGGTTCCATTGTATATTTCTCCTTATAACCGATGAGATATGGCTTTTTGTGAGGTTAATCAAGTTACACTGAAAACTTTTTATTCTCCAAAGTACTATACGGTTCATTTTTTCGATAACCCTCTGAAACAGTTCGGCATATGGTCGAGGCTACAAGAGGAGACCTTTTCCACTCAAAGTGCCCACTACCACAGTAATTCTTTTTATTCGCTGAATAAGTATGGTAGGAGACGGAGTAGGAAGATAATTGGGGGCATCGCCTTGTAATGGGTAAATTTGTTTTTTTTCTGGTCACACTAAGTTTCGCTGCATTTGTAGTCCTCTTATTTCAACCGGGTGATTTCCTTTTTTCTGGACTCAGATTGGATCCCCGTAACATGCTTGGCCCATCCCTACCCGACGAATTTGAGATTGAACAGGCAATTCAGTCAGATGAGGGAGACATCCTGATTGGCATAGATAGACGAAACGAACTGAGAGTCCACCTTGTGCAAGCACGGTCGCAAGACGGACAGGCTACAGACAGGCAGATTACAGGGGAGATTCTTTCAAACGAGAGCCCAGAGGCAGTTAGCAAGGAGGCAGTAACCACTACAGTAGAAAGTGGCACTTCAGGAGAAAGTAGCATTACAGCAGGAAGTACAAAGGAGCTCCTTGAACAGAGCAAGCGTTACAAGGCAGGAGAACAGAAAGATGGTTCTTTCCTTACGCGGTATCTCTCTGCCCAAATTGATCCAAGAAGGGTCGTGTTCCAAAGCGAGCAGCCCGTCAAATTTATTAGAACTCCAGTCGAGCAGCTTGCCGTTCCAAGCTCTACAGATCTCGTAATGATTACAAGCAAAAAACACCATTGGTTTGGAGTGGCATATCTAAAAGAAGCTCATCTCCTTGTTCTTGTCTCGCATCCGAGTGAAGAAATTCAATCAACGACGTTCATCCAATCACTCATCCATCTGGGATTTGAACTATAAGTCGTACCAGTCACGACTTTCTCACTTTTTTGTCGTGTAAATCTCATGAACTCACCGCCGAGAACGAGCCGTATTTGGGAGCAAGAAAAAAACTGTATTAGTCGTGACTGGTACGACTTATTGGTACGACTTATTTCTCG
>JBMTVV010000088.1:0-7313 GCA_049451755.1 Bdellovibrionota bacterium | reverse complement strand
GAGTGATTGCCTCAAGTTTCATGACTTTTCGACTCAATGCTGTCGCAACATCCGTTACCGCCACTTCTAACTCCCTAAGAGTAATCTGGGTACAGTTACATGAAAAAAATAGGTCTCCATCCTCCCTCAGCACCTGTGCTCCCTGCCTTATAAGGTCTCGATATGCCGAAACGAGTCGAAATGGCTTTCCTCCACTATTTCCAAAGGTTGGCGGATCAAGAATAACGATATCAAATGCCGCCTTCCCCGCCTTAATCCGCCGCTCTTCCCGCGCTAAGTAGCTACGAGAATCCTCAACAATAAACTTCATACGTTGGTCTCCACAGAGACTCGGGTTCAGTTCATAGTTCTCCTTTGCCCATCGTAAAATCCCTTTACTGATGTCAATCTGCGTTACCTCAGAGGCTCCTCCCGCAAGTGCCGCAAGTCCAATAGAGCCGGTGAAAGCAAAGGTATTCAACACTCTCGCATTCCGAGATTGAGCACGGACAAGCGCTCGTAATCCTTTCGCATCCACAAAGAAGCCACCATTTACCTGAATTCGCGGCCGAATCAGGTAGCGAATATCCTGCTCGCAAATCTGAAACTCTTCCCCAGCATTCTCTGTCTTAGTTAATACAAAGACATCCTCCTCTCTGGAATTGTCCCGTTTTCGATGGTGAAGACGGACGTAGACCATCCTCACTTGAAACAACTGCGCCACATCTTCGGCCGAACGACGTAGCGTTGGCACTAAAGACATGTACTGATCCTCAATATGTATAATCACTACAGAATGAAAGTGGTCGATCCACAGTCCTGCTTGCCCATCCAACTCACGATGAAAAGCACGAAAGGGCTCTCCCGCCAGAAAAAGAGTCGAGCGCCGCTCGAAGGCGGTACAAAGCTTCTCGATAAGTGGCAATGAGGGTTTCACAAAAATCGACCCCTTCAAAGCAAACAATCACTTCCAGAAATGCTCTTCATGGAAGAAATGGAAGGAAACATAACTTCCGGTTACTGCGGGGATACGTTCCCACGGACATTATCGACCTTTCCAAGAGAGGCCTTCAGATAATCCCGATTCAACTGACCAATGAATGCAATACTAATCCCCTTTGGACACGCTTCCTGACACTCTCCGTAGTTCGTGCACGATCCAAACAGCTCGTCATCCATCTGCTTTACCATTTTCTTCACTCTCGCATAGCGCTCTACACTCCCCTGAGGAAGTGCAGCGAGATGAGATACTTTCGCAGAGGTAAAAAGCATCGCAGAGCCATTTGGACACGCGGCAACACAAGCGCCACATCCGATACACTCAGCTGCATCCATGGCGCGGTCAGCATCTACCTTTGAAATCGGAGTCGCATTAGCATCCTGAGCCGAACCTGTCCTCACTGAGACAAATCCTCCTGCCTGGATGATCCTGTCAAATGCTGAACGATTCACCATGAGATCTTTGACGACTGGAAAAGCTGTTGCACGCCAAGGCTCAATGTAAATGGTATCACCCTCCTTAAAACTTCTCATATGAAGCTGACAGGCAGTCGTCCGACTTGCCGGACCATGTGGACGCCCATTAATTACCAAGGAACATGTACCGCAAATTCCTTCGCGACAATCGCTCTCAAATACCACAGGTTCTTCGCCCTGAGACTCAAGCCTGCCATTAAGAACGTCTAACATCTCAAGGAAGGACATATCTGGACTGACATCAGTCATGTCATATTTACGAAAGCCTCCCTTAGCCTGCGCCGAGGATTGTCGCCAAATCTGAAGTATAACGTGCATGAAAGCCTCACCGTATTTAGTAACTACTTATAACTTCTCTGAGTTAGTTTTACATTTTCAAATTCAAGTTGCTCTTTGTGGAGAGTAGGGTTCTCCCCGACGCCCTGAAATTCCCACGCTGCGACGTATGCATAGTCCTCATCGTTCCGTAGTGCTTCCCCTTCTGGTGTTTGATACTCCTCACGAAAGTGTCCACCACACGACTCGTTCCTATCGAGAGCATCACGACACATAAGCTCTCCGAACTCGAGGAAGTCTGCCACGCGTCCCGCTCTTTCGAGAACTTGATTGACGCCTTTGGCGTCGCCTGGAATCGCAGCATCGTGCCAGAACTCATTTCTCAGTTCAGTAATGGCGTTAATGGCTCGCTCAAGACCCTCTTTTGTTCGAGACATTCCGCACTCATCCCACATGATCCTTCCGAGGCGCTTATGGAAGGTATCGACTGATGTTTTACCTCCAAGGCTCATGATTGAACTGATCCGCTCTTCAGCCTCCTGCTGCACTTCTGTGAAGCGTTCGTGATCAACCCCTACGGCTCCTGGCTCTTGCCGTGCTAGGTAGTCACCTATCGTGTACGGGATAACAAAGTATCCGTCAGCAAGCCCCTGCATGAGCGCACTTGCGCCAAGCCGGTTTGAACCATGGTCCGAGAAATTTGCTTCACCTATCGCGTAGAGCCCTGGCACATTCGTCATAAGGTTATAATCTACCCAGAGACCTCCCATTGTATAGTGCGGTGCCGGATAGATTCGCATAGGAACTTTGTACGGATTCTCGTCAGTAATGCGCTCATACATCTCAAAAAGATTCCCGTACCGCTCACGAACTGCCTGCTCACCAAGACGCTTAATAGAAGCAGCAAAGTCGAGATAGACTCCAAGTCCACCTGGCCCTACTCCAAATCCATTGTCACACCGTTCCTTCGCGTTCCGAGAAGCGACGTCTCGGGGAACGAGGTTCCCAAAACTTGGATAGCGTTCTTCAAGATAGTAGTGACGATCCTCTTCTGGGATATCTTCTGGACGACGAGAGTCTCCTTTTTCTCTCGGGACCCAAATGCGCCCGTCATTACGAAGCGATTCGCTCATGAGCGTCAACTTCGATTGATGATCGCCTGAGACTGGTATGCAAGTGGGGTGAATCTGCGTGTAACACGGATTAGCGAACAGTGCACCCCGCTTATGAGCACGCCAAGTTGCTGTAACGTTACATCCCATCGCATTTGTTGAGAGGAAGTACACGTTAGAGTATCCTCCAGTTGCAAGTACGACAGCATCAGCACAATGCTTTTCAAGCTCTCCAGTAACGAGGTTCCTCGCAATAATGCCCTTGGCATGTCCATCTATAACTACGATGTCTTGCAGTTCGGTTAATGGATGCATCTCCACCTGCCCGCTTGCAATTTCTTTAGAAAGCGCTTGATAAGCCCCTAAAAGCAGCTGCTGTCCTGTCTGACCACGTGCGTAGAAGGTACGACTGACTTGCGCCCCTCCAAAGGAGCGATTCGCTAGTAGCCCCCCATACTCGCGTGCAAAGGGAACACCTTGTGCCACGCACTGGTCAATAATATTCCGACTAATCTGAGCGAGCCGATACACGTTCGCCTCACGCGACCGGTAATCACCTCCCTTAATCGTGTCGTAGAAGAGTCTGTAAACGCTATCACCATCATTCTGGTAATTCTTAGCTGCGTTGATACCACCCTGAGCTGCAATACTGTGCGCTCTTCGGGGCGAATCCTGATAACAGAATGCCTTTACCTTATATCCAAGCTCACCGAAGGTTGCTGCAGCAGAGGCACCGGCAAGCCCGGTTCCGACTACTATCACGGAGTATTTTCTCTTATTCGCTGGATTGACCAACTTAATCGAAAAACGGTGATTATCCCATTTTTCTGCCAGTGATCCTCCCGGCGCTCCAGATTGCAGTATTTGTTCTCTCATTTGCTTCGCATCCTCAGTTGTCACGTCTTCGTGACTGGTACAGCTCTCTTCTTACTCTACTTTTGCTAACTCTTCCTTACCATTCTCACTAGAGATTCACATCACCTCGGTGGAGGTAATATCCCTAAAAAGATTGCAAGTGGCACACTGACAAATCCCACAACGACTAAGATGGACAAAGCCCTCACTCCAAGTCGTATCATGGAATTTGTATCCGGATTATCGACTCCTAACGTTTGAAACAGAGACCACCCACCATGATAGAGGTGTAAACCGAGCGCACACATCGACGTCAGATAGAAGAGTGTGACTATGGGACTCTGAAAGGCAGAGTGAATATTCGCATATACCGCACCATGCTCAAACGAGGCGTGTAGCGTTCCTGTCGTAAAATGTAATATGTGGTACACGATGAAGGTAGCAAGAAGTATACCTCCCCAGAACATACTTCTAGAAGCTACCGACGACGCACGGTAGTTGCTTCCCTGATAACGGTCTGGGTTTGCTTTAGCATTGCGGGCTCGGAGTTGAACAATTGTTACCACGTGCAAGGCAATACACAGTAATAAGACACCACGTACGAGCCACAAGAATCCAGAATAACCGAAGATATCTTCGCCGAGAGTTCTCAAGAACTCTGCATAATGGTCGAGCTTGTGTTGCCCGCTCTCACCATAGCCGAGAAATGCCTTCAGGTTGCCGGTGACATGCCCCACCACGAACCCGAGCAGCACAAGCCCGCTTAGCGCGACAACAACCTTCTTTCCAACAGTTGAATCGTAGAATTTCAATACCTTCTTCATATTCGCTCACTCAGTCGATAAAAACCGTTACATCCTTGCACGACTAGCAAAATGTCTAAAGCCCCCTCTAAGAGACATAGAGGACGGTCGGTCATGCGCTCAGCTCAAGATAAACCATTAATACAAAGAAAATTCAACTACTTAGAACTCTGAATAACAAGCCAAGCGCCGGCTTCGCCTCGCTTCAAATGGGGCAGTAGACAGAGTGGTTACCATTCCTCCGTCAGAGGATCTCGACCACACTGCGGACAGCCTCGACGCTTTTTTGAAACTGTTCTTTCTCACTGTCGTTGAGAGGGATCTCTACAATCCTCTCAACACCATTTCTACCCATTATGACAGGAACGCCTACGTACATCCCGTCGACTCCAAACTCACCATTACACTGGGCACATGCTGCAAGGAGTCGCTTCTCATCATACAGATACGCTTCAACCATTTGAATGGCAGAGGCTGCTGGAGAGTAAAAGGCCGAGCCAGTCTTGAGAAGAGAAACGACCTCTCCGCCCGCCTTTCGAGTCCGGTCCTCGATTTCTGAAAGCCTTCCATCTTCGATGTAAGAGGTAATCGGAATTCCTCTTACCGTAGTGTACGACCGTACTGGAACCATAGTGTCTCCGTGACCGCCGAGAACAAATGCCGCGACTGAATTAACGGACACATCAAGCTCAGCCGCTAGGAATGCTTCATGTCGGGCAGTATCGAGAACACCTGCCATTCCTATTACTCTCTGAGGATCAATGCCTGTCTCACGCTGCATGAGATATACCATGGCATCAAGAGGATTGGTGATGACAATGACGAGGCTCTCTGGAGCGTACTCACGAATACCAGCAGCAACCGAACGAACGATATCTGCATTCACCTTCACAAGATCATCCCGGCTCATACCAGGCTTACGAGGCACACCAGAAGTAACGATACAAATATCCGCACCAGCAATATCTTTTAGCTCATTGGTTCCAGTTATGGAGAAATCTAATCCAAAAACGGGAGCAAGATGCGACAAGTCAAGCGCTTTTCCCTGAGGCATCCCCTCAACGATATCGTAGAGAACTACATCGCCCAACTTCCGCATTCCTGCGAGAAGAGCGAGCGTACCCCCTATTTGACCAGCTCCAATTAATGCAATTTTTTTTCTGCTCATGGTTTTCTTTCTCCTATTCAAAAATCAAATAACAGACCGGTGACTGATTTTGCATTTGGTACTACGGCTCCGTGCTCCTAGCTTCTTGAGATACTCCTTTTCCTGAGGCAATAGGACCTTGCACTTCCTTTCTTCCTATCGGAGAGGATGTAACATCTTCTCGTAAAGCCTCAAATACCTGCGCCTGCTCGAGGAGCTTGTTTGCATCCATCCGGTTCACATTAATATCGCCACCATTTTTTGATCCACTCAAGATCACAAAACGGGGCTTGTTTTCTAGTAACCTCTTTGCCAGTTCAAGCCGTACAAGGGCATCGCCCCCTGGGCCAGAGAACGCCTCTATTTGCTTCTGAAGCGCTGTAGCTTCAGCGTCAGCAGCTGAGCGCATAGCTTGAGCTTGGTTTTTCTTCTCCCTCAGATAGTTTTCACCGTCCTGAATCCGTTTCTCGCGATAACCAGCTGCCTCACGCAAGAGCGCATTTTTCAAGCCCAGAGCCTTCTCTTTGTCTCGCTCGATCTCCCTTTCTATCACGAGCCGCCGCTCACGCTCACGCTTTACATCCTCCTCGAGCTGCTGAATCTTTTTGAGAAGGTTCTCGTACTCGTCATCGAATCGATAGCGGTCAAGCTTAAGCTGTTTAAATTCAAATCCGTATGGACCAAGTCGTTCCTGCAGCTTCTCTCGCACCTTATCGAGCGCTCCATAACTAGATGCGCTGTCTATAAACTCTGATGTTCTCAGTTCGTTCATATATGTTCGTATATCTGCACGCGCGATGGAGCGGACGATAGCTTCGATTTCTTCGGGGGTCTTTCCTACCTCTTGAATAAGTCGAATCAGTTTGTCTCGATCTTGCTTCAGTTGAAAAGTCACCGTTACCTCAAGTATCAGTTCATTTCCATCCAATGCTCGGGTCTTTAACGCAGCTTGATTTCCGACACTAAACTCAAGATCTCGTAGTCCAATATCGATAGCATACAGCTCACTAATAATCGGGTAATGAATCGCAAGCTCACCAGATCGAAAGACTCTGTTAGAGAGACCTCCTCCCAGATACGTTGGAAGCTTCCAGAAACGGACTCCTACCTTCCTGCTCTCGATCCTGTTACATCCACCAAGTGCGAGAAATGCCAATAGCAGCATCAGGAGTGCGAGCATTCGAAGAAATCTCTCTCTTCCCAGTAGTTGCTCATGGTGGTTCATCGTCGTGCTCCCCCAGCTTTTTTAAGCTCTGTTCTATCGAGCCCTAACTTCTCTGCCCACGTATTAAGGTCATATGGATCAACATCTGATATTACTCCGCCACTCAATGTGCTCAAGAGAGGAGCCAACTCTCGAGCCAAGAAAACCTCGGCTCCCTGCTGCTCAGCAAAAAGATCCGCTTTGAGCTTTGCTCCATAGGCTTCTGCCTCTGTTATCAACTGATCTCCTAAAGACTCTTTCTCGACATATACAAGATCTCCCTCTGAACGGATTGCCCTCCCCTCTTGAGGCGCTGTTTCACGGATGACCGTAACCTCAGCCTCCCCTTTAGCCTTCAACTCAACAAGTTGCGCTTCAACCTCCGCAAATGCACGTTCAAAATCACTGAGTCTTTCCCTTTGTACCTGTAAGTTCTTCTCGGCAATGGCCTTATTAACTTC
>JBMTVV010000087.1:0-7361 GCA_049451755.1 Bdellovibrionota bacterium | reverse complement strand
CATGAAGTTTATTTCGTAGTGTTCGGATACTGATACCAAGAGTCTTTGCTGCCTGCGTACGATTATCATCTGTAGCCTTCAGCGTTTCAATGATGAGAGCCCTTTCAACCTCGTGAACAGTCATACCTGGAGCAATCCGGAGCATATCCTCTTCGTGATGATTTTCATCATTCAGCTCGAAACTTCCTATGACCTCGGTCTCTTGACGACTCACATCAATCGACTCCCGAAGCGTTGGGGCGCCACCTGCAACATTCGAGAGTACGTTCTCTGTAAGCAAGAAATCTTGCTGCTCTAGCTGCCTCCCACTCGAGAGAATAGCCGCTCTTTCAACAGCATTTTGAAGTTCTCGAATATTACCCGGCCACTGGTAGGCTTGAAGTGCCTGTAAGACCTCCGACGGAAGCTGTGGCGCCTGCTTTCCTAGATATTTCTTCAGAAAATGCTCGGTCAGCACCTTCACGTCTCCTTTCCGCTGACGTAGCGAAGGAAGGGTCACAGGAATAACATTGAGTCGATAGAAGAGATCTGCTCGAAATTCTCCTCGCTGAACCATATCCTCTAAGTTCCTATTCGTGGTCGCTACTACACGAACATCGACAGAAATAGGGCTCTTTCCACCAACCCGATCTACTTCACGCTCCTGCAACACACGAAGAAGCTTCGCTTGAAGACCCAGCTCCATTTCCGAGATCTCATCAAGTAAGATGGTACCACCATGGGCTAGTTCAAACTTTCCTATTTTCTTGGTCTGCGCTCCAGTAAATGCACCCTTCTCATGACCGAATAGTTCGCTCTCAAGAAGGGATTCAGGAAGAGCTGCACAGTTCACCGCAACAAACGGCTGATGTACTCGTGGACTTGCATCGTGAATAAGTCTCGCTACTAGCTCCTTACCCGTTCCCGATTCTCCTTGAATGAGTACTGTAGCATCACTCCTTGCAACTGACTCACATACCTCTAATACACGCTTCATGAGAGGATCCTGGGTCACGATTGGTCGACCCATCGCACCCTGTGCACCTGCAGTCTCTCGATGAGCAGCCACCTCCGGTGACACCACTCGATCCACCACTCTTTGTAACTCTTCATTGGTGAAGGGTTTCGAGATGAAATCCGCTGCGCCTCGCTGCATCGCATCAACAGCTTGGTTAATAGTCCCATGTGCAGTAATCATAATGATCGGGAGACTCGGCTTTTGCCCGTGAAGTACCTCGAGTAACTCCAGTCCCGTCATCTTTGGCATTTGCTGATCGGTGATCACGAGATCAAACGTCTCTGCCTCCGCCATATCAAGTGCAGCTTCACCATCAGAAACGATTGTTACCGTATGACCGCTACGAGTCAGACCTGCTTTGAGGGCTAATTGCATTTGCGGATCATCATCCGCGACGAGTATCTTTAGCTCACTCATATTCCTCTCCATTGCTTCCTCTCCACTTATCCACTTATCTATTTGAAAAATGTTACAGTAAATTGCGCCCCATCCAATCGATTCGCTGCTACGATCTCTGCCTGATGTAGATCGGTAATCTGTCGACAGATGGCAAGTCCAAGCCCGGTACCCTCTGGCTTAGTCGTTGTAAATGGTTCAAAAATACTCTCAAAACTCTCAAAGGGTATCCCCGCTCCTTGGTCTCGGATTCGTACATACACGCGATCTGCTCGCTCCACTACGAGTACAACGACAGTACCCTGATAGCTCTGTGCTTGGAGTCCATTCATAACGAGATTAGTAAACAACTGCCTCATTCTTGTCTCATCAGCCATCACAAATCCCTGACCACGTTGCTTCAGTACCAACCGAGACTTTGGATACATCTGTGTGCACTGACCACACAACTCAGCGAGGATAGCGGTGAGAGAAACTGGCACCCGAACTGGAGCATTATTCTTCGTGAAATGAAGAATATTACTGACGACATGATTGAGTGTGGAGATGCTTCGATCGATAGCATCGACAAGCTCCTGTTGCTCTGGCTGGCTTTGAAGATCCTCTCGGAGTAGGGAAGTATAGAGGGTCATAGCACCAAGAGGATTTCTAATTTCATGTGCAAGTGCAGCAGCAGTCTTTCCTAAAGTAGCGAGTCGTTCGCTTTTCTTTACTTCCTCTTCCTTTCGCTGCAACTCTAGACGTAACTGCTGACTCTCCCCTCGTAATTGCTCATACTTGGACTGCAGCTGCATACTCGCTTCACTGAACCGTTTAAATGCCTGTGAGAGCACCTCATAGTCCTCAATGGAAACGACAAGTTCGTCGAGCGAACGCGATACATCTCGCCTCCTCGCTAGTTTTGGAGCAATATGTTCCATTCCGCTTTCTCCGCTAAGGCATGTAATAGTGTAATCCAGCTGTCCGAGGTTGGATATTTCTCGGTGGCCGCCTCTCGAATCTTCTGTAAGGTACGAAGATCGTCCATCTCGAATGCTGAGCGCGCCAGCGCATATTCAACCCAGCTGTCGAGAAAGTGATCAGGATACAGTTCCCGCCCCTTTGTTAACCAAAGTTGAACTCCCGTGTAGTCCTTCGCCTGCAACGATACTTCCGAGAGGGCACGCATTGCTTCTGGTGCTCGCTCGTGTGAGACAGGTACCTTTCGATAAAAATCAGTTGCTTCCTCTAGGTTACCAAGCTTTCTCTCAACCTCTGCCAGGCGAAATGCCACCTCGGCGATAAGCTCTTCAGAGACTTCTTCAAACGCATCACTATAGTTCGCCTTAGCGGGTCCTAGCTGGGCCAAGCTGATGTGTGCATCACCCAGTAACATGAGGATACTTCCTCTCAGCTCAGTTGGTGATTGGATGAGCGCCTTGGCGCGATCGGCGAAAAGAATCGCTACTCGGGGTTTATCTGCATGCAGCTCAATCATCGCCCTCATAAAGAGGGACTTCGCTCTTCTCTCTCCAGAGAGTGTCTCATCGAGGAGTATCCTATCAATGTACGTCGAAGCTCTATCGAGAAGGCTTAATCCCCATGCACTACGCGCTGCTGCTTCGAGCGCCTCAATAGTGACTTTTCGTTCTGGTAGCTGTTCAAAGAGGGATAACGCCTCATAGTATTTCCCAGCAGCCGTCATTTTTTGAATATCAATAGGATGCTGTGCCTCTGATCTACTCGTCACCAAGACAAGTGCCAAGAGAAATGACAAAACGAGATACACTTTCATGGAATCAACCTACTAATTTGAGAATACGAACTGTGGACGTACCGGCTCATCTGTGAGTGGCAACTCTGCACGGAATCGCTCAAGTCCTTTCTTCTTTATCTTTTCAACTAATGTGGTTCTATTGAGTTGTAAGAGCTCTGCTGCCGCCTTCTTATTCCACTCTGTTTTTTCTAAAGCTTTCAGAATGAGGTTAGATTCGAATGAGTCCACAATCGTATTAAAGTCGAGGCCTTTTTCTGGAATTTCGTGGATCTCCGTAGTAGTACTCACTGTTTGATTTGCTTCCCCTTGCAGATAGTGCGGGAGATCAGAGACATCAATTTCATCACTATCCGCCAAGACTGCTAAACGACGGACTAGGTTCTCTAGCTCACGGACATTTCCAGGCCACTCAAAGGCACTCAATTGGAGGAGGGCTTGAGAGGTAAAATGAAGCTTTGGGCGATTTACACTTGCCGCTTCTCTGAAAAGAAAATGCTGTGCTAGTACACTCACATCCGCACCCCTCTCTCTGAGCGCTGGGAGCTCTATCGGTACTACCTGCAAGCGATAAAAGAGATCCTCTCGAAATCGTCCTGCCTTCACTTCTTCTCGTAGGTCTTTGTTCGTGGCAGCAACGATTCGAACATTGACGGGGATTGAACGAGTTGAGCCTACTGGCTCAATAATATGATCTTGTAACACCCGAAGAAGCTTTACCTGTAACTTCGGACTCATTTCACCGATTTCATCAAGAAAGATCGTTCCGCCATCAGCGAGTTGAAAGCGTCCTACTTTGGTTGCTGATGCGCCAGTGAAGGCACCCTTTTCATGACCAAAGAGCTCACTCTCCAAAATTTCTTCCGGAATCGCACCGCAGTTGACCGGGACAAGCTTCCCCTTGCGATTACTGAGGCTGTGAAGAGCTTTCGCTATGAGCTCCTTACCGGTACCACTCTCACCAAGTACCAGTACCGTTGCATCAGTCGATGCAACCTTCTGTAGAACAGAAAACACGCTCTGCATTTGGGAGCACTGACTGATGATTCCCGCAAAGGCACTCTTTTGAGTGATCGAATCAAAGTGACCAGTTGATGTATTCTCAGAATCTGAGAAACAGACAGAACTATCTTGAGACACAGCTGCATAGCTGTAAGAACCTTGCATATCGCTCTCCTTAGCGAAAAAAACCAAATCCGTGGATACTGCAAATGGTGCATATTTACATCAGGAAGAGAACCAACCGTAAGAGGAGCTATCGACCAGCAATCTTACTTCTTCCAGAGGTCTAACCAACAACAGACAAAACCAGACCATGTCAGTATGTTGGCAAGTCCCGTACCACTCTAACTTTGACACGCCGAATCATTGACGAGTTTCACATAAATTTTGACCCATTCCATAAAAGACAACACTTTCAAGCGCTTGGAGTGATTTTCCACATCGCCGTCACAGTCCTCATGCGAAAAATCTGGTACAACTCACTGTTGTAGCTATGATTCTTTTTCAGAGTCACCCTGATTTGGTGTGACAAATATTCATAGTTACTCCGAACTACGTCGCCGTGCGAGTGGAATGGTTAGCTCTCAAAGAAGCCTCTGACGGTCTACTGTCACCTCTAGGCTCTGCTCTGCCCATCCAATCAGCGATCATGCGACCTGAATCTGTATTTCTCTTACTATTTCCAGTAGCCTAGGTTCGGTTGAAATCCCGGCAATACACGGTACCAACTGTACATAAGTAACCAGAAGCGTGAGGAGTCATGACGACGAGTAACGAGAAGATTGAGAAGGACTTCGATTTGAGTCGCAAAAAGCCATCATCAAGAGTGTCTGAGCTCTGCTCTTATCTCGGGACAAGTGCCCAAGGCTCCTCAACATATACTCCTACAACCGAGCACCTCCAAGAGTTGGCGGGCTCGCTCTTCGCAGATGCTCCTGAAGAGTTTCTCGCGCGACACTCCATGAGTGAACTCACCTGGATCACCACGGAACTCGGCAACTGTATTTCAAAATTCCTTATCGGAGAGGAAGCACAAATCGTGCGAATGACCGATTATTCATCAGAGGGACTCCTTCACGTTTCTGCAGATGATGAGAAGGCTCATATTTTTACCGTGATGGGCGATCGTCCGTTTGTGATCAATTCTATCCGCGAGTGCATCGCACAAAGTGGCTCCTCTATTCATGTGCTCCTCCATCCTATTCTCCTACGAGAAGGGAAGCGACTTTCCTGCTGCTACATTCAACTTTCACACCTACATGCCTCCGAGCGCATCGTCCTCCAGAAATCCCTCGAACGTGCTCTTACGCATGTTCGAGCTGTCACTGATGACTTCACGAAAATGCTTGTACGTATCGAGACACTTTCGCGTGTCATGGAAACGGGCAAAGCTGCGCCCGGTACCTCACCGATTGATAGAAGTGAAACAGCTGCATCGCTCCGATGGATGAGCCATGGGGGATTTGTCTTCACTGGGCTGACGGTTTGGGATACCTGTGGGATGGAGGAACTGCCACAGACTGTCGAAGTCTCCTTTGGAGTCCATCGTCTTACAGGCACCTACGTATCCGCATTACGCGAAGAGCTTGCTGAGGATCTACGGTCGGCTGAAGAGGAGGACTCTATTTTAACGATTGCTCGTCTCCGTACCGAAAGTTTTGTGCAGAGACGTGCGCAACTACTAAACTTTACCATCTCAGATGCAGCTCCAGATGGAAACACCCGTACAATTTATCAAATAACAGGACTACTAACATCCTCAGCACTTGCAGAAGAATCCGCCCAGATACCGTTTCTAAGCCGAAAGCTGAAAACACTCCTTGAATCTGAGGGAGCACCGGAGCATTCACATAACCATAAGGGAATCACAAAAATCTTTAATTCTATGCCGAAGGAAGAAGCGCTTCGTCTCGACATAGAGGGCCTTCGCGCAGTCATCTACACGATATTGAATATTCAAAATAGGAATGAAACGCGAATTTCAGTGCGGGTGGATAAACAGTCTCGAAATGCTTCCGTTATCACCATTATGCCGAGAGACCGATTCAACACTCACGTTCGACATAAAGTACAAGAACTTGTCGAGAGAGTCTTCTGCGCGGTTCCAGGGTCAAGTGAGTATTTCCTCGACCTCTCGAATAAGCCGCATGCTCGATTTTATTTTCATGTTCCAATGCCGAAAACAGGTCTGCCGGAGGTTGATGTCGAGAAACTCAAAGCAGAGATAGCTGAGTTAACACGCGGCTGGCGCGAGAATCTTGAGGAACGCATTCGGCACTCAGAGGCATTTGAAAACCCAGGAGAGATCATCACTCGCTACGGAGACGCGTTTCAGGAGCGTTATCAAGCCTCCCAGACTGTAGAAGACTGCGAACATGATATTCAACAGATAGAGTCTCTCTCTGACGCACAGCCGCTACGAATTTCAATGCGCCCGTCTGACGAAGAGATCCTCGGTAGTTTCTTCCTCGTAATCTATAAGCTCGGGGAAGGTACGACCATCAGCTATACGGTTCCGATTCTTGAACATGCTGGACTTGAAGTCCTCTCAGAAAGGTCCTTCCACCTAAAGGTTGTTGAACGGGGACGTGTAGCAATTCATCGCTTCCTTGTTCGACCGCGCGGCGAGCACCACATATCGTCAGAGGCATTTACCAATGTAATAGCCCCTGGATTAAGAGAAGTCTTTGCAGGTGAGGCGAAAAGTGACCTCCTGAACGGACTCTTAATATCAGCGGAACTTCCATTACGTTCTATTGAGCTTCTCCGAACGTACTGTTCCCTGTTGTGGCAAGTGAATAAATTTGCTTCAAAAAGCGTCATCCAACAGGCTCTTGCGACATCTCCAACGGCTGCCAGTCAATTGTGGAGTATGTTTGACCTGCGATTTAACCCGCTGCTTTCCTCCACTATCGAATCGAGGCAAGAGCGCTTTACGAGCACGCTTGCGGCTTTTCGGGAGAGTTTAAGGAATATAAAAGACATCACCCACAATCGAATCCTCCGTGGTCTCGCGAATCTCCTTGAACACACCACTCGCACAAACTTTTATCAAAACACCTCTACAATTGCTCTCAAAGTTCACTCTGCAAAGACCGAGATCATCCCCGAGCCGCGGCCGTTGTATTAAATATTCGTGCGCGGGCACTATATCGAAGGTGTGCATCTACGAGCTGGGAAAGTTGCTCGAGGAGGGCTTCGTTGGAGCGATCG
>JBMTVV010000086.1:0-7380 GCA_049451755.1 Bdellovibrionota bacterium | reverse complement strand
TGCCAGAGCTCAATAGTGGTCAGCTTCGCAGCGTACTCCGAGCGAAGTATCTCTGCGATGTTGAGGGATACTCAAAAGTGCAGGGGCAACCATTGAAAATCCGTGAAGTTCACGAGTATGCAAACAACCTCATGAAAGAGGCCGTATGAGCGAAGGAAATCTCGTTACGTTAACAAAGAAGGACTTTGAGTCTGACCAGGAAGTTCGGTGGTGTGCAGGGTGTGGCGACTACGCTATCCTCGCGGCTGTTCAGAAGGCACTGGCGAGTACAGGATTGCCGCGTGAGAACCATGTCTTCGTTTCTGGGATCGGGTGCTCAAGTCGCTTCCCCTACTACATGAATACGTACGGGTTTCACACTATTCATGGTCGTGCGCCTGCAATTGCGACGGGACTGAAAGTGAGTCGGCCAGAACTAACGGTATGGGTGATTACTGGTGATGGTGATGCGCTCAGCATTGGGGGCAACCACTTCATTCACCTCCTTCGACGAAATGTAAACGTGAAGGTGCTCCTGTTTAACAATAAGATTTATGGTTTAACAAAAGGACAATACAGTCCTACCTCCGATAAAGGTACGGTTACCAAATCTACCCCGCTCGGTTCGCTCGATGAGCCAATAGATCCAATTTCACTTGCACTTGCCGCTAAGGCAAGCTTTGTTGCACGTACATCTGCGGTTGATGTGAAGCATCTAACGAGCATTCTTCTTGAGGCAGTAGAGCACAAAGGAAGCTCTGTAATTGAGATCCTACAGAACTGTCCGGTGTTCAACGACGGCGTGTTTGATGGGTTCACGGGTCGACAAGCAAAATCAACGGCTCAAATTGAGCTTCGACCAAATGAGCCACTCACCTTTGGGGAAGAGAATGAAAAGGGCATTGGGCTGTCTGGCCTAGCTCCGCATATTGTTGAACACGGAGGCAATGGACTACTTGAGCAGGTACTCATTCACGACCCGAGCAATCGCACTCTCGCACAGATTCTCTCGAATCTTGAGTATCCTCAATTCCCCGTGCCAATGGGAGTCTTCCTGAAAGAGGCTCGAGAGGTATATGAAGAGTCGCTTCACGCACAGATCGGCGAGGCAAAAGCGAAAAAGAAAGCTGCTGACCTCGGAGCACTTCTCCGTGGCAACGACAGCTGGACACTCGAATAGGGCGTCATAGACGTACGATTTTTTCAAGAGAGCGCACTCGACTCGGACTGAAGCCGTCAGGCACCCATGCATTCAGGCACCTGCTTTTTCGGGCAATCCGGCATTTAGGCAATTGCCAGATCTACCCGAGTAGTACTGCTACCCGAGTAGAGGCCTTGCGAGTAATAACAAAGCTTGCATACCCGGCTCAACGGCTGATTCAACAGCGGCGGCAGCTTCACCACCAGTAACCAAAAGACGAATCAGCCCTTTTGCACCTTCAACTCCTAGCCACAGCACGAGTGTCGTAAAACAGAGGGCGAGCACGCTCCATAAGAATCCAACGAGCAAAAAGAAGAAGTCATCTTCGAGGAAGCTAAAGCCTATGAGAAAGATTCCCCCTGCAGGTAGAGTATTTGTACCGGGAATTGGAATTGCCATTGATGCTGCAAGCAAACAGATAAGAAAACCAATAGCTATTCGAGCAGAGAGTGACTGAACGAAGACGGCAAGACGGGGCCGAGAGAATCGCTCAAGGAAGAGTGCAATCTTCTCCATGAGTCCCTTCATCTTTGTGAGCTTGCTGAGGTTAACTGTTTTCTTCGAGATAAAGTTCGGAAACTCAATGGCCTGTTTTCCGAGCAAGAGGCCAATGCCGATGAACAGAAGTGGGATTGAGAGGACGGTTGAATAGCCGGGAGCAGGAATGGGAAGCGCTGATGGAAGGGAGAAAAAAATGAGAATAAGTGCCATTCCGTGATGATCAAGCTCTTTCATAATAGTGCTGATTGTGAGCTCTCCTCTTGCGGGATCAAAAATGCGGTGAATGATAGAGGAGAGTTTTTCTCGACTGTGCTCTTGTTCTACTTCAGATTGTACCACCGGTGGAGTCCCTGTATTTGATAACACTGTCTATGATGTCCTTCGTATAAGTGAGATTGAGATGCTCGCTTATTCGGCGAACGCACTCTGTGTATGGGTCATTAGAGGTTAGCGAATGCGCTCTGAAATGAAAATAGCAGGAAAGAAAGCGCTAAAAAGACTCTCACTCGACCCTATCCCCTCCTGCCTACTCTTGATCTGGCTCCCTGACAAGGAATACCCTATAGGGAGGGTGCTCTCACCCCACCTGCCCTCGTAGCTCAGTAGGATAGAGCACAGGTTTCCTAAACCTGGGGTCGCATGTTCGAATCATGCCGGGGGCGGTCTCTATATTTCCAAGTGTCACTACTGAGGCATGATTCGAACCAGCAACACAGCGAATCTTCTGATTGAGCTTGCTCAATCATGCCACTCTTATATGCCCGGGCAATGGCCGGTCTCTATATTCCCAATTGTCACTACCGAGGCATGATTCGAAGCCAGAACTCCTTCTCTCTAAGAAAAACCCGAGGGGGCTGGAGGCACCTCTATTGAGACACAAGGGTGAGCGGAGAATCCTTTGACTGAAAGAAGAGAAACGGATCGACGGCGACGTACTTCCCTTCACTGTTCTGCACTCGTGTTTCAAAATGTAAGTGGGGGCCACTCGCTCTTCCTGTCATACCAACTTCGGCGATCTTCTGTCCTTGCCGAACACTATCGCCAACACTCACCGTGTTACGACGATTGTGTGCATATGCAGTCATAAAATTCTCTCCTCGAATGACGACCATATTCCCATAGCCAGACATTCCTTGCCCACTGTAGACAACTTCGCCATCGTGAGCAGCAAACACGGAGTCACCCGGCTTACCAGCAAGGTCAACTCCCTCATGAAACGATGACCATCGCTTACCGAATCGAGAGTTTATCTTCCCGCGCCTCATAAGCGGCCACTGGAGATTGCCGACATACTGACGAGACTCCTCCAAAATCTCCCTGCTGCTGACACTGTTCGGTTGATACATGAGCCGCTCTAAATAACGCTCTGGGAAGCGGAGCTTCTGCCCTGGGTGAAGGATAGAACCGCTATCGATGCGATTAATTCTTAGAAGTTCCTTTTGAGCGATGCGATACCGCGATGAAATCTCGGTCAGGGTATCCCCGTCTTTTACGGTGTATACAACACGGGGAATGGAACGAGAGGGTCGCATCATAGCGCACCCCAAGAAGAGCGCAGCGCTGACCCCCAACAGTACACAACAGAAAAAGCCCCTGAATAACTTTATTGTAACCATGCATCTTAGCTTTCCTTAAGAGATAAAAGAACGCAATCCGGTTCTTCAGTAGACAGATTCTTGAGAAGTGGACACACTGAATACGTGACGTACTTAAACTACTACAAAGTGTTAGGCCTCCAACACAATGCCACTGAGGCAGAGATCCGGCGCGCCTATCGCACTCTCGCACGACGCTACCATCCAGATGTCAATCCTGGGACTGAGTCGGCTGAGAAATTTAAAGCCATTGCTGAGGCCTATCGAGCACTGAGTAATACGACTCAACGAGGTGAGCATGATGAGATCCTCCGCGCCCGAGCTGAAACGAAGAAGCCTCGTGGCTACAAGGCCTATACGGAAGAAATGCGAAAACATTTTCAGGCGCAATCAGAGCAGATGCAAAAGGCTCGCGAGAAGAGACAACACGCAAGCACCGCTCACGCTACTACCCCAAACATAGCACAGGGCTCTCAGAGTTCACTCCTTCACCATCTCAAAAGAGCTTCACAGGTAGCGAGAGCCCAGCTTCGAAGGTTTTCACCTCTACAACGGAATAGGGACCAAGATCAAGAAGCCACTACCTCTGACTCGAAAGATGCTTATGCTCAAAGCCTTCTTGTAGTTGAAGTCCATGTCTCGATTGAGGAAGCGATCAAGGGTGCCAAGAAAAAAATAGAGATACCGCAAGCTGGCAAGCGTCCGCTGAAAATCTCGCTACAAGTGCCACCCGGCGTACACTCAGGTAGCACGGTACGGATGCGCAGCCCAAAACTGCAAGGGCAAGAGATTCTCTGCATCGTTCACCTCCTCCCTCATCCTTACCTATTCCTCACACAGCAAGGGCTAGAGGTAGAGCTTCCGGTGAGCATTGCTGAAGCATACTTCGGGAGCACGATAGAGGCTCCAACACTGAACGAGCCGGTGAAAGTTGCTATCCCTGCGAAGTCTTCCAGTGGAGAACGCATTACTCTTCGTGGTCAAGGTCCGAAGATGCGCGACGGCCAGCCAAGTGATCTTATCTTTCGACTCGCTCTTCAAGAGATCTCAGGTGACATCTCCCTTGAGCAGCAACGCTTCCTACGAGAGCTCTCAGAGAAACGTGAGCTCTCGCCGCGTGCACACCTTCCAAGAAGTCTCTTCGACCGAAAAGAGCCCCAGAAAGAAACAGAAGACGACCAAGCAGCGACACGCTCCGACTAAAGAGGAAGGGGAACGATGCGGCTACAGACAAACTAAGCAGGGACTGCCCCACGGGTCCGTGCGGTTTTCGACCGCAGCCCTTCCCACGCGAGCGCAGCCGGAGATGCAATGAAAATCGTTGAGTATGTTCCTGCCAATACCCCCACAGAGAGGAAAAAGGCCAGCTCAGCGATTGCCCCACCACCGAAGACGAGCAATGCAACTGCTGAAAAGAGGGTTAACAAACTCGTAATCACTGTCCGTGACAGTGTTGCACTAATACTCCTATTGATAATGGTTTCAAGTGACACATTATCTTTGGACTTAAGGATATCTTCTCGCACTCGATCAAACACAATAATCGTATCATTCACAGAGTAACCAACAATCGTGAGCGCTGCTGCAAGTGTGGCCACACTAATCGTCATATCATTCGCGAGATAAATACCCATCGTGACAATTACATCATGAAAGAGCGCTACTACAGCGCCCACAGCAAAAGCGAGTTCAAATCGGAAGCTGATATACAAGAGCATCCCAATCAGTCCAATAATAATTGCTACGAGCGCATTCTTCTTCAGCTCCGCTCCAATCGTTGGCCCCACAAAGTCTGCTTTTAGAATCTGATACTTCCCTTTGTACTTCAGATCGAGAGCCGCAGCGATATCTGCTTTAACCTTATCAGAGGACTCATCTCCGGAGAGACGAAGTGAGTATTCGGAGTTCTGCGATTCAAACGCTTGGACCACAGCCGCAATCCCCGCCTCCTCCATGAGCCCGCGAATATCTCCAGAAGACGCTTGCTCCTCAATTTTCACGACAAACTCGTGTCCTCCAAGGTAGTCGATCCCATACTTTGACTCGCCCAGCTGAACCCACTGATAGAGTGAAAAAGCTATCAGCACTGATGAGAATAAAAAGGCAATATATCGCTTTCCGAGAAAGTTGATCTGCAAATTTGAGGGGATGAGTTCCATGTTGTCGCTCCAACTATTTAAAAAACTTTATTCCTGCAATAACTCATTCACTACCACATATCCGCTCTTCAAATGGAGAGCCCTGACTTGCCTCGTAGAGGAAAGAGATCAAACGAGAGCTTCGCCACAAATGTTGCGCAGTAAATAGTGGTGAGGATTCCGATTGATAAAGTCACCGCAAATCCCTTGATAGGCCCTGTCCCGAAATAAAAGAGTACAAGCCCTGCAAGTAGAGTGGTGATGTTCGAGTCTATGATGGCTGATAACGCCTTCCCAAAACCCACCTCTACTGCCGCATCTCTACCTGCGCCCCTTCGAAGCTCTTCACGAATCCGCTCGAATATGATCACATTCGCATCTACCGCCATACCAACGGTAAGCGCTAGACCAGCAAGACCTGGAAGGGTAAGCGTGGCGCCGAATGCTGAAAGCCCTGCAAGCACCAACACAATATTGAGCGCAAGCGATGCAACAGCAACCATGCCAGCCTTCTTATAGTAGGTCACCATAAAGAGTAGAATTGCGACAAAGCCAACTATGATAGCGAGAATCCCCTTCTCAATTGATTCCTGCCCGAGCGTTGGTCCAACTGTTCGCTCCTCTAAGACCTTCAACGGCGCAGGGAGCGCACCCGCACGAAGAACCACCGCAAGTTGCTTCGCCTCTTCAAAGGTAAATCCACCAGATATAGAGGCCCGACCGCCGGCAATTGGCTCACGAATGACAGGAGAAGAGTACTCAACCCCATCGAGTATAATTGATAACTGACGACCTACCCCATCTGTCGTAATACGTCGGAATTGTCGTGCCCCTTCTTTGTTCAAGGCAAGAGACACTTCTACCTGCCCAGTGCCAGTCGATACACGCGCATCATCAACGGCTTCACCCGTCATCTGAACTTCATCTTCTACAGCAACAAGGGTTCCGTCTCTTGTCTTAATCTGCTCCGCAAACGCACGAGTCGTTGCACTTGGATGGAATCGGAACTCAAGCTTCGCGACAGACCCTACGATCTTCTTTACCGACTCGACATCTGATGCCCCTGGCATCTGAAGAATAATTCGCTTGGTTCCCACCTTTTGAATGAGCGGCTCTGAGACCCCGAACTGGTCCACTCGGTTTCTGAGTGTCTCAATAGCTCTATCGACAGCACTCTTTTCAATTGTTCGAGCCTCTTGGTCACTGATTGAATAGAAGAGGCTCGCCTTCGCTCCATTCTGTTCCTGACGCTCGAACGCCAATTGAGAGTACTCATCTTGCATATACTGTCGAGCCTCATCAACGGAGCGATTACTCAACAATACGATCTCCAACTCACGAGTGTCAGTCGCCCTCACCCGTTGCACCGGGACTTTCCGAGAACGCAGATCTCGCCGAGCTGCACTACCCATTGACTGGAGCTGACTCTTGACCGCTTCTTGAACCTCCACCTCGTATACGAGATACACGCCACCTTGCAGATCGAGACCCAACGATAGAGGCTTCGAGATCCAATTCGATCCGTCAAACTGCCCTCGGAATAACGTCGGCACAAGAAACGCCAGCGCAACAACCACGACACCGCAGTAAATAACAATTCGCCGCTTTAGATCACTCCCCATGAACTACTCCCGATATTCCTTTCTCGTCTAACGCTCTAATACTTGTAACGAGTCGCCTATCGAAGACTGAGCGACTCCGCTCCAATCGAATACTGAGCGACTCCACGCCAATCATTATGCAGATTGCTTACTCTTTGCTTGCTTACCACCTGAGATAGCTCGCGGCGAATCTCCATTTTTTACATCCGCTGAGGCCTTCTCAACTCGACCGAGTATCGCTTGTCTTTCGAACTTCACCTTTACTCCATTTGCAATCTCAAGGGTAACAGCATCGTCTTCCACTGAAACGACTTTTCCTATGATTCCTGCTTGCGTCTTCACAAGCACGCCTCCCCGTAACTCCG
>JBMTVV010000085.1:0-7389 GCA_049451755.1 Bdellovibrionota bacterium | reverse complement strand
TGTTTTCCCGGAGCAGAAGATTCCACTCGCGTATCCTTGACTGTGGCCCTTTCTGTTTTAGGAGTGTGAGCTTCCATGCTAGCGGGGGGAGCTCATGATAGAGGTTTGTTCGAAGCGAAGTGTCTTTCTGTGTGAGGCTTAGAGGAGAAATTCTCCACCGAGTGTAGGCCGTAGAGAGAGCTTTTTCTGCATTTGGCGGACGGCAGATGAAAGCAAACCGTCCATGTGAAGTGCTTTGTGAATTGATTGCGAGAGAAAGCCGTTTGCTTTGTGCGATAGAGAGTTTTTTTAGGTAGGTTGTTACTGCAAATGTTGCTGGAGAGCGGAGGATAATATCGAGGAGAGAGAGTTTTTCACTATCTGCTTCAGCGTCAATAAAGATGCAGCTCTTTAGGAGTAGCGGCGACGGAAAGTATCTATAGAGTACGTATGGTGATGGCCAGCACTCTTTTCCAATCCAGAAAATGTATCGGTTCCATTGTGGTACTGGATTTGATTGTTGCACGCCTTCACTCTCCATTTGCGCGGGAGAGAAGGAGTCTCTCATACGAAAAGATTTGATTCTCTTTTGATGATTGCCTGTTGTTTGTCTCCCTAATTCGTAAGCAGCGTTTCCTACAAGGAGTGTCAGAAGAGAGAGAGGAGGCATCGCAGGGAGACAAGACTTTCCTTCGAGATCCGTTGAGTGTTCCTCTCGTGCTGAGAACCACTCATGTATGACTCCAGAGGAAAGGCCTCCGTGGGAAAGGTGTGAGTCGATTGCTGGAGTTCCAAAAGGTGCAATGATATTTCGTGAGATATGAACGGAACGATCCGTTCCTGCTCGCTCCGTGTCGTTCGGAATGGCGGTGTCTGGAGACGACTCAGCAGGCCAGAGGAGCCCCTGCTTAAGAAGTAGTGCAAGAGAAAGAGACGACCGGCTGTCTTTCGACGAGTGGAGAGCGCGGGATAAGGTGTATGGAGGCGTTGCAGCTTGTAGTCGAGATGAGTCTATCATGGGAGTGTCGCCACCGGAGTTTCGTACCCCATCTTTAAAGAGGAGGCTTCTAGTATATTTCTATATAGAATAGAACGGGTAGTGCGAGCAGGGCAAGCAGGTTGAAGTCGCTCTAATGGTTCTAGGTAGTTACGTGCCGAAGGTGCAGCTACAAAGCTCCTTCCTCGCTTTCGCTCTCTTGAGGGCTAAGGTGTTGAGTGAGCTCTAGTGCCATTTCCCTTAGGGCTTGCCCAACTTGCTCCTCATCCCCAACGACTCCGTGTGCCCCGCTATTTTTCAGTGACTCAAACTCGAACTGGTGACGAGCCCGCACGACGATGAGCGACTCGGGAGCAAGGCTCCGAATGTGGCGTATTGCCTTCTTTGCTGCTGCGTGGTGGGGAAGGGTAAGAATGAAGAGCTTCGCGGAGCAGAGCTCCGCATGTGCTAGTACATCAAAAACAGAGGCATCGCCAATGAGACTTGAGAAGCCAAGCCTCTCCGCACGATCCATCGCCTCCCTATTGAGATCAATGATGAGGAGTCGTTTGCCGTAACGTGTAAACGGCTCTGCAGCAAGAACACCAGCTGGACCAAAGCCGATAATTACAATATCAATTTTTTCATGAGCCCGTTTTGTTTTATCACTGGTAGTAATTCCAGCGCCGAACCACTGTGAAATTCGTCCACCAAGGGAGGGCGCATGCGATATGAGAAACGGAGAGAGAAGAAGGGAAATAATGGTGGATGAGATGATAAGTAGATACGCATCACTATGAATGAGAGTGTGCTGTAATGCTAAGGTTCCAAGGACAAATGCGAACTCTCCTGCTTGTGATATTGTTATGCCAGCGGCAAGACCGAGTGCGAGTGGCCGATGTTGTAAGTAAAGGATGCCAGTGATAATAGCAGCCTTTATTGTAATAAAAGACAGTGTTGTCAGTAATACGAGAGGGAAGTGCTGAACAATCCATACTGGATTCGCAGCCATTCCTGCTGCTCCAAAGAAGAGCGCAAGTAGGAGGGTTTTAATTGGCGTAATATCGGCTCGAACCTGTGTTGCAAATGGCGAGCTCCCAAGAAACATACCGGCAAGAAACGCTCCAATGGCAGGCGAGAGGCTCAGCTCATGTGCTGCCCATGTAGCACCGAATCCTATTGCTGCACCAAAGAGAATTGCGAGCTCTCGATTCTCTTCGATTGCGATGGCACCAAAAATCCTCAGCGCAACGGCCTGAATGAAGAGTGCAATACCGAGAACAAGGAGGAGCGTTTTTCCTACGGCAGCTCCAATAAGCATAAGCAATTCGTGCGGCTCTCCTCCGGCTCCTAGCGCTGGCAAGAGAAGTGCTAAGGGCACAATAGCGATGTCTTGTACAAGCAGGATCGAGATAGCCTGCCGAGCATAGGCAGTGTCGAGCTCTGCTTTATCAGAAAGTACTCGTAAGACGCATGCAGTGCTACTCACAGAGAGAATAGCACCAATCGCAATGGATGTAGCGATACTACACCGGAAGAGAAGAGCGATGAGGGCAAAGAGGATAATGGTGATTCCAATCTGAAGCACTCCGGCAAAAAGCGTCTTACTTCCAAACGATCGTAGCCGTTTCCAAGAGAACTCAAGCCCAAGACTAAACAGTAAGAGTGAGACCCCGAGCTCAGCAATAAGATCAAGTTCTTGTTCTGAGCCAACGAGCGAAACTCCAGCTGGCCCCCCAAGCACCATTCCTGCCAGGAGATAGCCAACGATAGGGCTCTGTCCAAAGCGAGAGGCGATTCCTCCCCCAACTACGCAACTACATAAGAGTATGACGAGGTCAAAAACAAAAGACCACATGCCGTTCATGGTGACTGTCTCTTTTTATGCTCGTTGCCGTGCAACGAATGGGATTTCTGCAGAGTATCTTCGATCATTCCCGAAAGAATAAGAAGATCTATATGTATCATAGCTTTTGGCGAGGACCTTTATTCGGCGCACGCCGATAGTGAGAAAAGCGGTAGCCGATAGCTACGAGGTAGAAATTCTCGGTGTTGATGGCTACTTCACGAGGTAAAAGATAACCTTCTCACCGGAGTCATTGGTTCGTACCTTGCCTTCTTCAATGAGACCTTTTAGCGCATCTAATATCTCAAGTTGAGTTCCACGAACGGGCAGTCGATCCTCCTCTTCGTGAACGACCTGTAGATTGTCGAGATACAGCCCATCGGAAGCTTCAGGGTGAGAGAGCGCGGTTAGGATATCTTCTCGTGTTGTCTGATTCATGTAGAAAACCTCACTTCGTCTACTGTCATATGATTTTCTCGCTAATCCTATTATCTCGCAACGCAATCTTTTACTTTTTCTCTGCCCGGTAGGATGAGGTGCTGTTTTACTCGAGAGGAATGATGTGAAAAGACATCTTCTGCGATTGGGTTGGGTCCTCTTGTTTTTCGAGGAGGAGGTGAGTTACGCCCTGCGTGCGAAAAAAATCGGCTGGCGTGCTACTCGTGAGTGCTTCAAGCGTTGCCCGGTAAAAGGCCTCTCCGATGAGAGTATTCCGATCATCGATAATGGCCTTCACTTCTGGGTATCCAAAAAAGGTAATAATACCACCATAGTTCGGGTGTGCTGCAAGCACCATCGGGCTCTCAGAACTCTTCGCTTCTTCTCTGAGTGCCACTACTTCTTGAATCGGATAGAGATCCTGATCAGGCCCATAGGGAAACGAAGAAGGGATGAGAGGAAGTCGAGCGTGAACCCCGTAGTATCCGACTATGAATAGGTAGCACAGGATAAGAGCTCCATGCTCTCGTAGAAGAGGGGATGGCCGCTTGATGGCAAGTACCTGAAAGAGGCTCTGCCATGGAGCTCGGGCACTCCCCGATAGCTGTTCGAAGAGGATCGACAGCCCACGAGCAGATGGAAACGACAGGAGAACGCTCGCATACGGGAGCATTCGCACGGAACGAAGTGTTAGAAGCGAAAAGAGTAGGCCTGCAGCGAGCAGAAAGACCTGTGATTTCATTCCATCTTTTTGCATGGAGAGTACCATCCCAAGGCATCCGAGCAGCATCAGGCAGACGAAGAAGTACCCCTCAGGCTCGAAGAGATTCAGTGGAAGCCACTCTTCATGAAGGTGCATGAAGTATTCACTTTGACCGAGTGTGAGGATCGATGTGTGTAGCGATACTCCATAGGGATTTATAACCGTTGCTACGATACAACAGAGAAAGAAAAGGATATCGCTTCGCAGTCTACGAGTCCGGCTCCGGAGATTTTCGGCTCTTTCGAAAAATCGATGCCCTACGAAGAGCGCAAGTAATAGGAATCCGAGGGGGAAAGAAGGGTGTATGTTTGCCCAGAGGAAAAATAGAGTAATGCCCGTAATGCAACGACACAGCTGAGACGATGCATATCGTGAGTCTCTTAAGAGTGTACGAAGCCAGATTGTTGTCAGTAGGAATAATCCAATGCCGAGTAGCACTGGTCGGAGGATACAGTGAATTTGACTCGCTTTAAAAGCCAATGCTGCAGCAAATGAAGCAGCAACAATAGAGCTGCCCTCGCATCGCAATGCATGGAAGAGGAGGCCAAAGAAGTAGAGAGTGAAAAGAATGACCCCACTAAGGTAGAGAATCGGGAATCCACCTGCCTGGTACCCCTGAAAGAGGAGGTAGTCTCCGAGCCACTGATCAGCAACCCACGGCCGTTTCTGTATAGCGCGAGTCGTTGGATCTGAAGTGATACCGGTGTCTAGCCGGTTTGGTGCCGAAAGAGAAAGGAAGGGATCCTCTCTTGGGATCTGCTTTTGTTCTGTAATCCACTCTCCCGTTTTGAGGTGCCAGCCAACACCAGGATCGTTCGCAAAACCCTCTAGCTGAATGGTTACGAGGAAGTATATCCCGAGTAAAACGAGAAGGGTGTGCAACGACAGTGCAATTCGCTTCATACGGCTTGAGGGTATCTGTTGACTGGAAATACGAAAAGAGGTCGTCTGAGCACCTCCTATCAATCATTGAGATGTGTTCACTCAAACAATGCTATTTTGCCGGTAAGCTCGCGTCTTCTGAAGGACCAGCAGATGTTTCAACTCGGCTGAAGAGGTATCCATCTTGAAACCATCTCTCTGACTGTGGTGAACGTAGGAACTCAACGAGCTGCTCACTTGTTGCAAATCGTGGCGCACCTTCGCTGAGGGCAGTTGCCTTGAGTTGTGCAGGGGTAACTGAGCTATCTATCATGACTCTAAAAATGGAAAAGTCTGAGCTGGTGTTATCTTGATAAGAGAGAATAAGATCGTTCCCTATCTTATGGACAATGGCACGAAGAAAGCGGACCTCCTCTGTTGGATAATCGACCTTCTTAATGGAGTACCAATTTGCTTCAGAACTTTCTCTTTGAATTGAAAGAGTAATGGTACGAGACTGCTTCGTCTGTCGTATTGATTTCCAATCACCGAGAGCCTCTTCGTAAAAAATTCCCTCAGCTTCTGGGCGAAGAAGGTATGGGACATCGTAACAACCGGTTAAGAAGAGAAGAAATAAGAAAGGAACTGCTCGATAAAAACTATTTCTCATGAGTGGCCTCTTTGTGTTGGAGTGCAGGTAGGATCTCGGCTGTAGACGAGCTCTCCTGTAGCGCTTTGAGCTTCTTTTGTATCTCCTCCCTACTAAAAGTGGTCGCAGCCTTTAATGCTTGAGCTGTCTTTGGATCAACTGATGTAGGAATCACCGCAGGAAGAACGTCTTGTTGGATGGAGGGTTCCGTTTCATTCTGTCGAAGTCGTTCCAGTTGCCTTCGTCTGAGATCTCCTTTCACATTCAGGAACGAGGAAATATCGTCGTAGCCTTCGAGAACAACGTCACCTACTGCTGTTCGTGCAATCCAGGTAGGGACTTTTTTAATGTTGTACTGGTCTACAATCGCACGATTCATTTCAATGGTTCCTCCACGGATAATAATATTCGCCCAATCATAAGAGGCATCACGAACAAAGAACTGGGGTATCTGCATCGTGTATATCGCTTCCGGTTGAATATCGAACTTCTTGAGAATCTTTGACATATTTTCAATAAGTGAAAAGGTATCTTCCACTTCAGACGCATTTATAAGGAGAGCGAGTGAGTGTATGGGGATAGTCTCTTCCTCTTCACCGGGTTTTTCTGCTTGTGCGATAGTTGAGTCTGAGTGCTCTGAATCGTGCTCCGTTTCAAATGTGACGAATCCATCGGGGTGATCAACTGATGGGAGATTCTCATCGGTTTTGGTCTTCTCATCACCGCTTTCCTTCTGAAAATGAGGCATGCCATCTTGCGGTGCTAGGCCTTCAGCAATGCTTTTGGGTTGTATGGTACTATCCACATACCCCTTCTGAAAAAAGCTGTCTGGTCGATTTGAGGGGTCTCCAGACGCATTGGAAGAAAGGAGTAGGAGCAGGACCATGAAGAGTTGTGGAAAACAATGTTTCGTCATTATCTCACTTATCCATTATATCGCTCATGACCACGAATTTGGGGTCTACTTCCCCACAAAACTGAGTAACCCGGAGGACAGAGGTCGTATCGGTGCCATTCAACACCGCTTCCGATATCGAGATTGAGCCCACGATCTGCACCGGTAACAATTCCCCCCTCCTCTTCGCCACCTGCTACCCGTTTGTTGTCATAGTCTTTATTGGTCCAAGCGGCATCGAGTGTATTATCCTTAATCTCGTGCGGACGATCACTGCTAGGAAAGCTTGATTCATGAATCTGTATTTTGCTTGCAAAACGGCTGCCGTGGCCAGCATGGTGATGAAACATAGGAAGCTCCATCGTAGGCAGCAGATTCGAGGCCCAAAGTTTTGAGAGCTTATTCATCCGAAGAAATTTCGTGTAAAACGCACTCTTGAAGTTTTTCCCGCCGGCTACAAAATTTGTGAGCGGATACACAGAGCCTCCACCTTTCAGGCACTTTCTGTTATTGGCATTCTCCGTGAGAAAACCAAGGCTGACCGGATCGGGGTGTACTTTCGAGAGGAGCCCGAAGTTCCCATTTGAAACGATTCCCATCGCTCCTGGTAGTCCGTGTAGTTGAAGCTGATCGTACTGCATGCAGTGGCCAGGAACTGCCCCTAAATTTAGTTCATTGATCTGACCATTGAGTAAGTGAAGAATGTCGAGAGCACTTTGGTTTCGCGTATATGGAAAGAAAACAGGATTGTCAGTTCGGTGCACAAAAGGAATAGCGTTAGGATATCGGGTATGATGGTTTCCGAGAAAGGCCGAAGGAAAATTCATATACTGTGAAAGCCCAGCGAAGCGGTATGATTCAACGTTTCTCCCACGAGCACTTACTTCGCCATACTTGGTGAGTTCTTTGAGGACACTTTCTCCGACTGCATAGGCAGGCTCATGTACTGAGGGAATATCGCCACTACTTCCACGTGCGTTTG
>JBMTVV010000084.1:0-7427 GCA_049451755.1 Bdellovibrionota bacterium | reverse complement strand
TGTACAGTACAGCCGTCCATTAGCCGACAATGGGCTCCGAGGAGGGATCAGCTACGACTACCTCGATTATCAGCTTGGGAAACAATTTCGTCAGTTTGATAGTGCAGGAGATGCCGCAGAGCTGAGAGGATTCATTACGTATCCATTTCTCCGTGGACGGCATACAAACCTCATCGGAACCGTTTCAGTATCACACATGACACTTGACGATCACGATAATGTCGGTCTGCTCGCAAAGCGAGAAATTAATAGTGTCATCTTTAGCATGTCTGGCGACCATGATGATGACTTTCTCGTAAACGGTAATTGGAATTTTGGAGTAGACGTTACCGTAGGCTCGAACAATATTCTTGCAAATGATGACTATAAGAATTTTGATGACCAGAATATTGGTAGCGAGGGCGGCTTCTTTAAGGTCAACTACGAGGTGTCTCGTCTTCAACACCTCTTTGCAAACCTCGGAACACTGATTGGTGTGAGCGGACAGTGGACGACTGATAACCTAGACACCTCTCAAAAATTCTTTGTTGGAGGTCCGTTTAGCGTTGCAGGGTATCCATCAGGAGAGACAAGTGGGGATAACGGCGCGGCACTCCATGCTGACCTTCGATACGACTTTTATGAGATGCCGTGGGGCGGAGATTTCCAGCTCTCTGTGTTCTATGCAATGGCGTGGACCGAGCTTCACGATGATACGTGGCCAGGATGGGAAGGAGGCAATCCGATTGTCGAAAATAACTCGGTCCTTAAGTCGGCAGGGATTGGCGTCAGTCAAACATGGGATGACTCGCTTGTCTTGCGTGCCATGTGGGGTCATCAGATTGGAGAGAATGTGAATAGAAATCCGATTACTGGGGATGATAGCGACGAGTCAAGCAGCAACGACCGTTTCTGGGTTCAGAGCATCTTATACTTCTAGAGGGTTTTAAGTTAGATCAGAGAGTTTCGTTATTTCAAAAGGACACAAATCGCCATGAGTATCACCAAAATAGGACTTCTGACTCTCTCTTCGGTTTCACTGTCACTCTTAGTCAGCCCATCAACGTTATTTGCAAAAGCTAACTGCGCTCATTCATCCTCTTGGCAGTGTCAGAATCAGCAAGGTACCACCTCACAACAGAGCCAAAGCTCTTCGAGTGGAGTGAGCTCTCTCGGCAACCAACCTGATAAATCCGGCTCACAAAACCAACTCGGCAGCTCATCACCTGATCACCCACCCGCAAACTTGAATAATAGTGGTACCAGTACTTCAGGTAGTAGTAGTGGCTCGACCTCTGGAGGCGCTTCTTCAGGAGGCACTACCAGCGGTGGGACAAGTGGCTCGACTGGTGGAACCTCGGGTGGAAATTTTTCTGGGGGAACTAGTGGTAGTTCTTCTACCGGTGGCATTACCGGAGGAGGTAGCGGTAACATATCTGGAAGTTCAGCTGCTGGTTCTACCTCTGGTGGAACTACCACAGGCGGTAGCAGTTCCGGTGGTAGTGGCTCTGGCGGTAGTGGAAGCACCCCAGGGAGTACAACGGGCCGTGGCTCAACTACTGGCACTCCGATACTAGGACTCTCTTCTACTGGCACTACCTCTGGCGGTGCGACCTCTGGTGGTGCTACTTCCGGTGGTGCTACTTCCGGCGGCTCAAAAATTAACACCCAACCTCACCACTCAAAACAAGGACCCTCTGCAACAACTGCTGGCTCTACCTCGGGCGGGAACACTTCTGGTGGTAGTACCTCAGGTGGTAGTGGTGGAAACACTTCTGGCGCTGGTACTGCAGGTTCTACAACTGGCTCCATCTCAAAGATTACCGGCCAACCTTACCACTCAAAACAAAGACCTTCTGCAACAACTGCTGGCTCTACCTCGGGTGGGGCCACTTCCGGTGGTAGTGGAAGCACCCCAGGGAGTACAACGGGCCGTGGCTCAACTACTGGCACTCCGATACTAGGACTCTCTTCTACTGGCACTACCTCTGGCGGTGCGACCTCTGGTGGTGCTACTTCCGGTGGTGCTACTTCCGGCGGCTCAAAAATTAACACCCAACCTCACCACTCAAAACAAGGACCCTCTGCAACAACTGCTGGCTCTACCTCGGGCGGGAACACTTCAGGCGGAACTGGCGGTTCTACGGGCGGAGGCACCAGTGGGACATCAACAGGTGGTGGATACATCCCACCAACAACAGTTAAGATACCGCCACAAACTACCGTGATTACACCTCCTACGGTAACAGTACAGGTACCACCAAGAGCACCAACGATTCCCTCAACAACGGGAAGTGGAACACCACCTCATAGCAGTGGAACCCAAACAGGGGGCGGAGCACCCACCCACTCAAAGCATAAAGAACACCATCCCCATAAGATTCCGCTCCATGCGCATGGGCATCATTCGACACATCAAGGGCACAGCTATCATCCTCTGACCCATCCACCGGTTCACATTACCAAGCATCCTTCAACTGGGATCACAGCAACGGTTACGGGAAACACGAAGGACCCTCATCCAACTGAGAATCAATCTCAGCTCGGAAGCCCGTCGCACAACCTCTCTACGACGCACCAGCCTGTTGACTTCTCAAACCTTCATAACGGGAGTAAAACGTATATCGAAGAAGTCGTTGAACCAGGAATCATGAATAAAGATGTCGAGATCTATCGAAGTAATGATTCAGAAGAAGCGAAGTTCAAAGACGCTATTCCAATGGATGATACTGGATTTCATCTCATCATCCTTGGAACGAAAGAGCCGACATTTTAGAAAGTACCAATCGGTTCCCAAAACTATATCAGTACTATCTATCAACAGAAGTACTAAAATGGTGAACAGTAGCTCTTGCTAGCTGTTCGTTTTGTGTTCCATACCGAGAGAAGTCAACGAGCTCAACTCGTATTCCCGCAAGACGAATACCCTCGTCTATCTCCTCTCGCAAGAAACTGCTGTGCTCATCAGCAAATACACCCCCCATGAATCCCACTCGAAGCTCAGTAGTAGCGGCTTCTTTACATATCGCTCGAATATGTTGAACGGTACCCTGCGCCGCCTCATTGACGATTTTTCTTGCGACAGCATCACCAGCAACTGAAAGGGAAAGCACCTGTTGTGCAAATGCTGCGATCTGATGAGCCGCGGCAGATTCTCTCCCATACAGAGAGGGAAGAATCTCCCGCATCCCGTCCACCCCAAAAAAAGCCTTTGCGGTATCAAGCATGACATCACTCTGAAGCCAACCACGATTCTCTTCAGTTGCAATCGCATAATTTATGGCTCGCTGACCTATGTAATATCCGCTCGCTTCTTGACCAAGCCGATATCCCCAACCACCTGTTTGATAGAGCGTCCCTTCAATCTGTGCGACACAGACAAGGTCAGTACCCATAGCAATCACAAGCCCATCATTCTGCATGAGCTTAAGGCCAAGCTCTGCCTCGTGCACAATATCCCCAGTTCGGATCTGAAATCCGCGCATGGCAAAGATACCCTCTATCGTCTGAGCATGTTCCTTACCAAGTAGACCACTAAAGCTTCCGAATATCCTTGTCTCTTCAGGGGCAGCATACTTCTTCACCTCCTGAACAAGAGCGGCAACTTCCTCAAGTCCTCCATCAAAGAGATTCACGCCGCCTAATGATTCTTGTTGAGCGTTGTGCATAGCACCCGATGTCAGAGAGTGCTCATCGAGCCGTATCAGATCAGTTTTTGACTCTTCAGCTCGGAAACCAATGAACTGCTTCATAATCTACCTTCCCTACGGATACTCCCAAATAGACTTCAGCTCTTACGCTGACTCTCCAACGCCCACTAACCCCAATGGCTCTGCTGCCCCTCGAAGTGCCTCAATCATATTTTCAATATGCTGGTCTAACTCTACTCCCAGCTCTTCAACTGCTAACAGCATCTCCTCTCTATTACACCCCCGAGCAAATGCTTTATCCTTGAATTTTTTCTTCACAGACGTTACTTGAAGTTGATGAATGGACTTATCTGGTCGCACGAGGACGGCTGCCGTAATGAGTCCACTCATTTCATCAACGGCAAAAAGGGTCTTCGCCATTAAGGACTCCCTAGGAGTATTCGTGTACAGGGCATGCCCCATAATCGCAGTGCGCATCTCTTCCGGATAACCCAGCTCTCCGAGGATGACATTACCACGGTAGGGGTGACCATCAGGAGGCTCTGAATCCGGGAACTGCTCATAGTCAAAATCGTGCAAAAGCCCTGTCATGGCCCATAAAGAGACCTCTTCCGGGGAGAGGTCTCTTTGCTCTGCATGCCACCGCATCGCTGCCTCAACAGCAAAAGCGTGCTTCAGCAAGCTATCGGACTTCGTGTACTCATGCAGAAGTGCTAACGCTTCATCCCTTGTTTTCATCGCTACTCACCGCCTCTCTCTTTTCAACATAATTCGTTTTTTCGATACCGAGTGAACCCGTCTCCAGTAGGGTAATAAGGTTCTGTGCAGGCCAGTTATTCCGAAGCTCCTTCCAACCTATTTGTCCAGCTGCAGTAAAATAGGGAGCCGTGCCGTCTTGCGTCGAAGCCTCAGCAACTATCTCTACCTCAAGGGTATGATTCCCCTCCTCATGTCGCTCAACCAGCTCTCCCTCTCGAATCAACTGTAAAAATTTCAATATCTGCTGACGCTCACGGAGTGTCCCCTCCCCCCCTTCTACTACAACAGTCCACTGCTGAACTTGCACGTCCTCACGTAACCTCACCACTATAGTAAGCTCTTCAAATCCTTCCTCTCCATTCCATACTGCGCTCTCTACCGAAGAGAGCCACTGTTCATAGGCGGTCTTTACATGTGAAAGCCTCTCACGAAACAGAAGGTGTCCAAAGCTCAGAGACGCGCTTAACACGACCACACTAATAAATCCCCTCCAGCTCCCTTTTTTCACAACCTTATTGCCCTCCTCGTTGACGGAAAGAGTTAGCTACCGAAAGCAGGTTCTCACGCGAGTTCTGCTCTGGATCTTCAATAACAAGCTCCTCACACTGCGAAAGTATTCGCCCAATTTCTGGCCCTTCAGCGAATCCAGCAGCAATAAGGTCACTACCATTAATTGCGAGTCTTCCGTACGCCGGCCCCTCTTGGCGTAGCTGTTCATCGCTGACCATCTGCATGAAACGGTGATACATTGCTTGAAACTCGTCTTCTGGCATCACTGGCGGAGCATCTGCTTGCTTTAAGAGTAGCCACTGATCAAAGTGCTCACCAAGATCCCGCATTATTCGTCTTACACCACTTGGGCCACACTCTAAGGGACGCATGTGCTCACGTACAAGCTTCGTTACGGCTCGAGTATCCGCCTTAGAAAAGCGAAGTCTTGTCATAATCTGCTCTGCTATCTCAGCTCCTATCAGTTCATGCTTGTAGAAGTGTCTTCGTCCACTATCATCAATCGTAACCGTATGCGGCTTACCAATATCGTGAAAAAGAGAGGCGAACCGAACGAGGTAATCTTCCGCGCTACGCTCGAGAACCCATAACGTATGTTCAAAAACATCATGAATGTGCCACTCATTTTGCTCACACCCGACTGAGGGCACTAGCTCCGGCAGGACTACCTCTAAAAGCCCTAGCTCGTGGCAAACCTTCATTGCTTGGTGGGGGAAAGGGGCAATAAGGATATGTAGAAGCTCTTCACGAATTCGCTCAGGTGCAACACCTGCTAACGCTGAGATATGTCCTCTCGCTCCGTCTATGGTGTCTTCAGACAGTAGACGTCCCTCTGCAGGTCCGAATCGGAGCATTCGTAACAGCCGATGGGGGTCTTCCTGGAAACGCTCGGAGGCATCACCCACCGCTCGACAGATACGTTGTTGAAGATCCTGACTACCACCAAACGGATCAATAAACTCACCACTTTCAACACACACTGCCATCGCATTGAACGTGAAATCTCTTCCAGACAGATCCTCCTCAATAGAACTTCCGAACTTTGTTTCTACCCTTTTTGATGGAGAGCGAAAGGTTGTCACCTCGACTGGATTTTCCCCAGCCAGCACCGTAACCGTGCCATGCTCAAGTCCCGTTTCGATAACACGAAAATTTGAAGCATGGAGTAGCTCTTCTAATTCCTGAGGCAAAAGAGAGGTTGCAACATCAATGTCTTTGATTGGCTTTCCAAGAAGTGCATCGCGCACTATCCCCCCGACAAAATATGCCTTGCCGGATGACCGTAACATGTGAAGAAGTGGTGAGAGGTCAGGCGTTTTTGCAACACTGTTAAGAGTGCTCTTCATCTCCTCTTCGGTGCGAAGCGTGACGAAGGAAGATATGCCAAGCGGGGTTGTCTTTTCCATTGAGTCGCAACTGTAACACAGGGAGCCAACCGGGTCTCACCGGCACCGTGTGTAATTTCATCTTGGCTTGCTCTGGAGTACGTGCTCCCTTTTTTATGTTACAAGCCCTACAACAACAAACTACGTTTTCCCAGCAAGTTTTTCCACCTCGACTACGGGGCAATACATGGTCAAGTGTCGCCTGCTTCGCTGACAGGGAACGGGCACAGTACTGACACCGAAAATTATCTCGTGCAAAGATATTAAAGCGTGAAAAGGGCGGAACGCGCTTACCCGGCTTCACGTAATTCAAGAGCCGAACGACAGCAGGTGCCTTGATGGCGATTGAGACTGAGCGTATTTCGTGATCATATTCCTCAAGTACCTCAATTTTCTCGAGAAAAAAGAGGCTCACGGCTCGCTGCCACGATATGACCCTCAAAGGCTCAAAGCTTGCGTTAAGTAAAAGGACAGCCTCCATAATTTCCTTGAACGACCCCTAATACCTCTACATCGGCATTTTAGGCCTATTACCAAAGCTCTTAGAGCAACTTCGCCCTAAAACTATGCCTCTAACTTTTTGAAAATTCTCAATAACTTGACAGTGAATGCCCACTCTGTTTACCATCCTCGTCCGGCTTGTTGTCCAGCCTACCATGTTCCAGAGCCTGCAGAGGGCTATTGGGTTGACTTTCAGGGGCTGGAAGGATAGAGAACCGGTACCATTTTCGTGGTCCTATTGGGGGCTCACGATATATGGGGCTGTAGCTCAGTTGGTAGAGCGCCTGCCTTGCACGCAGGAGGTCAGCGGTTCGACCCCGCTCAGCTCCATTTTTCCATTTTCGACACCTGTTTTTGACGTCGTTGTCGTTGGAGTGCGTTTTCTCTGGAAATCGCTGCAAATGCAGTAACTTCGCTGCAAATGCAGTAACTTCGCTGCAAATGCAGTAACTTCGCTGCAAGTGCAGTTGGGTAAGGACATTACGTCGCCCAAGTGCGAACCTTCCCTCAAGGAAGGCTTTTTGTTGTTTTTGGGCCAGTAGCTCAGCTGGTTAGAGTGCACGCCTGATAAGCGTGAGGTCGGAAGTTCAAGTCTTCCCTGGCCCACCATTATTTTCCGGTCCGATCCGGACTCAAAAATATT
>JBMTVV010000083.1:0-7543 GCA_049451755.1 Bdellovibrionota bacterium | reverse complement strand
ATCGTACATGAGCGCGCGCGGATCGGTGCTGGTGCCTCAATCGGGGCATACTCTATTATCGGGCCTGATGTAGAGATCGGAGAGGAAACACAAATTGCAGCCCACGTAATGATTTGTGGGCATACGAAGATCGGGGCAAGAAACCGTATATTTTCTTTTGCCTCTATTGGTTCTGAACCTCAGGATCTCAAGTTCTCCGGAGAGAACAGTCGGCTAGTAGTCGGTGATGACAACATTATCAGGGAGTATGTGACCCTCCAACCTGGCACAGCAGGTGGAGGTATGGTGACGACGATAGGAAATAAAAATCTATTCATGGTGAGTAGCCATGTCGGACATGACTCTGTTATTGGAAATAACAATATCATTGCAAATAACGTTGCATTAGCAGGGCATGTTGAAGTTGGAGATTTCGTGACAGTTGGTGGCCTCTGTGGAGTACACCAATTTGTACGACTCGGAGACCACTGTTTTATCGGTGGAGGAGCCATGGTGGTTCAAGACATCCCGCCATACTGCTTAGCCGAGGGAAACAGGGCGCAGCTATATGGTCTTAATACCATCGGACTACGTCGGCGGGGATTTGACTCCCAAACTTTGCGAGAGCTAAAGAATGTATATAGAGAGCTCCTCATCCGTAGGGGCTCACGTAGACAAAAATTGGAATCACTACTGCAGCGGGAATTTCAGACTCCTCATGCATTGGGCTTTCTGTCATTCATTGCTGAATCTCAGCGTGGAGTAGCGTCTGCTCGATTATCAGAGCACCTCAATGAGCGAGAAGTGAGCGATGTTGAGAGCCGAGATGAAAGTGGTGCGCCGCACATGCCTCCCGGAGATAAACCCCATAAGGTCTAGTCTCATGCATAATAAGGCATCTGGTGCTGATATTCACTCAGGACACCAAATGAAATCGAGAAAACAGGCACCATTAGGACTCATTGCTGGCAACGGCGCATTTCCCTCATCATTCATAGATGGAGCCACCGCTAAAGGGCTTTCGGTAGTCGTCGCTTACCATCATGGAGAGGCTGACATAGCCACACTACGAAAAGCCTCTGCCAGCATTTCTGTGCGCGTTGGGCAACTCGGAAAAATCGCTCGTTTCTTCAAAGATCATGGTGTCATGCAAGTGTTCTTTCTGGGTGGTATTCGGCGTAGCAGTCTTTGGAAACATCTTCGACCAGATGTACTTGGAATTAAAGTAGCACTAAAACTCGCATCCTTACGCGATGATGGAGTATTGCGATCGGTCGCAGGTGAATTTGAACGCCATGGCTTTGAGGTCGCGAATCCAATAGAGTTTCTCACGCCACACATCCTTGATATGCGCTGTCTGACTAATCGTACGCTCACGGTTGAAGAACATAAGGCAGCTCTGCTTGGATGGCGTGCCGCTAAGCAGTTGGGTGCGGAGGATCGCGGTCAAACCGTTGTAGTTCGCGGCAATAAAGTCGTTGCTCGAGAAAATTTCCTTGGAACTGATAACTGTATTCAACGTTCCGCAAGACAGAGATCTCTGGGTAGTGGTGTTGTTGTAAAACTACCAAAGCCTCAACAAGATAGGAGGCTAGATCTTCCGGCCGTTGGACCAAAAACCATCGCGCTCATGCAACAATCAGGATGCTCAGCACTCGTGCTTGAAACAGAGGGAGCAATTCTCACTCATAAAGATGAGATTATTCGTTTGGCCGATAATTACGGAATCACTATTATGTCATTTCCTTCATACGACCACCTTGCAACATCCGATTTTTCAGAGCAAAGTGGTTAGTGCCCAGGTAAAAGACTCAACTATCCGAGGAGTAGATGTGATGGAAACAGTTGGTATCATTGGTGGCTCCAGATTATATGCCCTACCTGGGTTTGAAACAAAAACCATTCACCACATGAATACTCCATTCGGCACGCCGTCTGCTCCGGTTGTAGAGCTCGAATACGATGGGGCCCCTGTCTTTTTCCTTGCACGACATGGAGAGCACCATGAATTCTTGCCTCACGAATTGAATTATCGTGCGAATATCTTCGCTCTCAAACAACTCGGAGTTACTAGCTGTTTAAGCATATCTGCCGTTGGAAGCATGAAGGAAGAGATTGCACCTGGTGACTTTCTTTTTCCAGATCAACTCATCGACTGGACTCAAAGAAAGACTCAGACCTTTCTTGGCGATGGACTGGCTGGACATCCAGCCTCAGCGGACCCATTTTCTCTCGATCTCACGGAGCACCTCGCTACAACACTTTCATCTCAACAGAGCATCAGAGAGGCCGAAGGAAAGGTACACTGTGGTGGCTCTTATATATGTATTGAAGGGCCACATCTTTCAACTCGTGCTGAAAGTGAAATCTATAGGATGTTTGGTGTATCCATTATTGGAATGACGGCTTGTCCCGAGGTGCGTCTTGCGTTTGAGGCACAGATGAAATTCGCCCTACTCGGCATGGTGTCAGACTACGACTGTTGGCACGTCAGTGCCGAAGACGTCACCGTGGCAGGGGTGCTGGAGGTTCTGAAAAGTTCAACCGAGAGGGTAAAGATGGTGCTTCCTGAACTGATACGTACCATGCGTGGCATTCCAAGGACGGATACAGAGAAGTCTCGCATATCGACTGCACTAATGGTGCCTATCGAGAATGCTCCTCGACAAGACATCCTAGAGGTTCTTATGCGCTAACCTCCAAGTTCTGCCTAAGATAGAACTTGAATGAGCTCTAGAAGAGAAAAATAGACCTCAAAGCAGATATTCTCCTAAAATTTCTCGAGTAAGGGATACTCTAGCCTTCGGAAATACCTAGCTTTTCCTTACGAGACCTCCCATTGTACAATAATCTCCATATGAGGTTCGTTTTTGAACAATTTTGCATCTTAATGGCACATCGCGATTTCGTGGTTTTTCTCTGATGACTCTTGATGTACTGCTATAAGTGACACGAGAGGGCAGAGGCGGGATCGGTAGTGTCATCGGTTCTGGTTCTCCATGAGGACAATTTTTGAGGTTATGTAAGGAATGAAGAGCATCCTGATAGTCGATGATGAGGAAAGCGTAAGAAGCTCCTTAGCGCTCCTATTTAAAACTCAATTTTCGGTTACGACCGCAGCTGATGGAGAAGATGCCATCCGGCAATTTCAAGGTGAGAGACCAGACCTCGTCCTCCTTGATATTACTATGCCGCGAAAGGATGGAATAGAGACACTGCAAGAACTTCACAAACTCGACCAGACCGTTCCAATCATTATGCTGAGTGGAGGAAATACTATCCGCACGGCAGTACAGGCTATGAAGATTGGGGCGGTTGACTACCTCACAAAACCCTTTGATGTTGACGAGCTCAGCTCTCTCATCGTTTCTACCCTAACAACACCTATACATACTGTAGGAGAGAGAACAGAAAACACATCAAAAAAGTCTTCAATAGTTCAAGAGACAAGAGCAAAGACTACTGCTCAAAGTACTCACCGTAATGGTAGCCAGGTAGTTGGTGAATCTTTTCTGATCCGTCAACTCTTAGAAAAAGTAGATCAAGTTGCGAAACATGATAGCACCGTTCTCATTACTGGTGAATCAGGAGTTGGAAAAGAGCTGATTGCTCGACGCATTCATGAGCAGAGCAACCGCGCCGGCGGGCCCTTTGTTCCAATTAATTGCGCAGCTATCCCTGAGAGCCTTGTTGAGAGCGAATTGTTTGGTCATGAACGAGGTGCGTTCACAAGTGCGATGGATGAGCGTATTGGGCATTTTGAGCTGGCACATGGAGGCACACTCTTTCTTGACGAGATTGGAGAGCTTAGTCTTTCCGTCCAAGTAAAAATGCTCCGATTTCTTCAGGAACAAGAGTTCTTAAGGGTGGGGAGCTCTGTAGCTCGACGAGTGAATGTTCGAGTTGTCGCAGCGACCAATCAGAAATTAGAAAACCTCATCAAGGAGAATAAGTTTCGACAAGACCTTTATTATCGAATACATGTCGTTAATCTTGAGCTTCCTCCTCTTCGAGATCGATATGAGGACATACCGACCTTGGTCCAGTACTTTCTCAAGCGTTTTGAAAATACCTATGGAAGAAGTGGCCTGCAATTCTCAGATGAAGTATGGACTATTTTCCGTGAATATTCATGGCCCGGAAATATCAGAGAGCTCGAGAATGTCATCGAAAGCATCCTGGCACTGTGTCCTGTCGATATGGTCACTGCAGAACACATACCAAGAAAACTGCTTCACAATGAGTTCACAGAGTCGGTGCCATTTCGAATGTTAGAGAAGGGCTTGAGCTTTGAAGAGGCAGAAAGAAAGTTTGAGAGTGATATTATCACGAAGGCATTAAAAAAGTCTGGCTATGTACAGACGAGAGCAGCCGAGCTTCTTGGAATAAGTCGAAGAATTCTGAAGTATAAGATGGATAAATTAGGGATTACCGAGGCGCTGGAAAATGATAAGAACTCGGGCTCAGAGATCACTACAGATAATGGCGAGAAGTCAAACACTGAGGTTGTGGATCTCGATACGAGTGACGATACAATACAAAGTGCAGATGGCGCGACTGAAACAGAGAAATTGGAAGACGGTCCCTCTGGTGCCGTCGGAGAGTGAAAGAAACACTCCTCACGCTTCCCTCAAGAGGGCAGGGCGGTTGATCCGTAAGGGAACAGTAAGAGATTGTGCCGCCATCTGCTAGGAAGATTTTATAGCCAATCCGAAGGATTATTTGAAGAGCCAGCCCGAAGGGTTATTTGAAGAGCCAACCCGAAGGGTTATTTGAAGAGATCGTCTAATTTCTTTAAGGCATTCTGACGTTCAGTCTCGTCTTTACTACTAGGACCACCTGCTAACGAAAAGTAATCACAAAAGTTAGAACGCTCCTTATCAACGACTCTCTCTGCCTGAGTTTCCTTGCAGCCATTATAGGCACTCTCATCATAATGAGCACACTGAAGGCATGCATGAAGGTCCGCACTACAAGCATCACATGTAGCGGTTCGACCGACCGTTTGGCCGGGACCAAACCCAGGAACGGTAGCCCCACACTTTGCACATCGTAATATTCGAGATTTATCAAACGTTGAATCTGTCATCTTCAGCAAAAGACACTGGTTCTTCTGTGTTAAACTACCTATATTGTCGTAGACTTAAGGAGCAAGCGCAATCCATAACGATTCTGCCTGAGCACATGGTATCGCTACAGGGTGCAGTCAAGATGACAGGGTGCAGTCAAGATGATAGGGGGCAGATTGCCCTCTCATATGAGTTCTTTATAGGGTATGGTTAGGGAAGAGTGCGGGTCGCTACGTGCCTTGGATGATGTATCTGCACCTGATAGGATCCTACTGGGCTCGGTTGAGGATGAAAATCATGGGAAATATGAGTGAAGACAAAACAACTCATTGGGAACTCGACAATGGACTTCAGGTCATATGCCTACCGCTGGCCTATGTTGAGTATGTTGCTGTTGATCTACTCTGCCCGGGAGGTGTGATACACGACCGCGAGGGTCAATTAGGTGCTTCCCTGCTGCTGGGAGAACTCCTCAGTAGAGGTGCCGGAACATTTTCCAGCGAGCAACTCCTTTCCGAGTTCGATGATCGGGGGATACGTCATGGAGAGTCCGCATCTCTTTTGACAACAACGCTCCGCTCTCAATTCCTACCAGATCACTGCACGAAGGCTCTTGAACTCATGAAACTCATGGTGATGAGCCCTGCGATACCAGAAAGTGCCATAGAGCCAGTGAAAGCGCTCTTCCTACATGACATCCGCTCACTAAAAGAGTCACCAAGCCGATGGGCGATGTTGGAGCTTTCGCTTCGATACTTTCCGACTCCTTACAACAAGAATCCTCTTGGCTGTGAGGCTGATATCATTTCATTAACGGCAGAGGAACTTCGTCATGAATGGCAGCAACGCTTTGGTCCGCGAGGCGCAGTACTCTCTATCGCTGGTAAGATTGATATTCACGAGGTAGAGCGAACAGTAGCTGAACAATTTTCTGGGTGGCAAGGTGAATGTCCACCCCTTCCTGAAATAAGCCAATTTCCTGATAGAGAGCTTCTCTTTCTGCCTTTTGAGGGTTCACAACAACAGCTTGTGCTCCGGTACCCTGCACCCTCCTTAAGCTCTGATCTCTATTATGCAGGAAAAGTTTTCACTCAGATCCTCTCCGGTGGCATGTTCGGCCGACTTTTTATTGAGGTTCGAGAAAACCGTGGTCTCTGTTACTCAGTATATGCCCAACACTCAGGACGACCTGAATATGGACATCTGACTGTATATGCTGGAACAACACCTGAACGAGTCCATGAAACATACACTGTAATCAATGAAATTATGGCAGATCCGCTTAAAGGACTCTCTGAAGAAGAGCTGACACGAGCTAAAAACAACTTACTGACGCAGATGATTCTTGGTGAAGAATCTACAAGCTCTCGAGCACGCTCGAACGCCTCTGACTGGCTCCTCCTAAAACATATTCGTAGCATGAAAGAGCTCCAAGAGGGGATTCAAGGGGTTGATGTAGCTCAACTCAATCGATTATTGAGCGAGTATCCCCTTCAGAGTCCGATGGGGCTAACTCTTGGTGCAAAGAACTTTGGCGGATGGAAAGAAATAAAAGAGGGGAGTTCGCATGACGGATAAATCATCCATTGCAGTAACAGCACTTTCTCATCAGCAAACCCTTATCGTTGATTCAAGTTTTCAAGGTCAGGGAGCCTCGGTTGCCGTGCTCATGAAGACGGGTGCGCGTGACGAGAGACAGGGGGAGTCGGGAATATCTCACTTCCTGGAGCATATGGTTTTTAAGGGCACGCCAAATCGAAGTGGCATGGATATAACGCTCGCTTTTGGTGATCTTGGTGCCCAAGTAAATGCTTATACTTCAGATGAACAGACGGTTTTTTATGGCACCGTTTTGAACGAGAATGCAGACGCCTTGCATGACCTTCTACTCGACATGATGACGCCCGCCCTTGATCCAGAAGAATTCGACATGGAAAAGAAGGTAATTCTCGAAGAAATCGCACTCTATCAAGACAGACCAAACTTCGTGCTCTATGAACGTGCCATCTGCGACTTCTTCGGAGGTAGGGGAGTTGGACAGTCAGTACTCGGAACAACTGAAACCGTCTCCGAAATAACCCGTGAACAAATGGCCTCTTATGTGAGTAGACGGTACTCGGCGCCGAATATCATTATATCGATGTGTGGAAATCTCGACGCCGATCACTACGCTCAACTTACTGAGACACGCTCTGGACGGTTATCCATGAGTGCGGTGGAAGCTTCCCCCATCAGCAGTCCTACCAGCTCTGGGAGCGAGCTTGTATTCCACCATAAAAAAAACACACAGGCCCATCTGCTCGGCCTATGCCGTGGACCCGCTGCGAATGACAATCTCGTATCCAAAATACTTGATGGCAGCGGAGATGATCGACGACGATGTGTGCAGATGAGGGGTGGGATCTTCGAGCAGGTTCGCTACAAATTCAGAGAAGCGCAGCGTGCTCTTGCGCCGATATCCCAACAACTCGCGAAGCTTCAAAGGCAAATCAGCC
>JBMTVV010000082.1:0-7549 GCA_049451755.1 Bdellovibrionota bacterium | reverse complement strand
CCGTGAGTCGAAGGAGGAAGTTCAGCGCGCCACGTTCCTTAAAAGAGCCTGTTCGAAGCTTATTATCCCACTTAATGAAGACTTCACGTTTAAATCGTTCGCTCAAACCATGCGAAAATGTAAGGGGGGTCTTGAAGAGATGTGGAGCAATTCGACTTTGGGCGTCCTTGATATCTTGGAGAGATACCGCTTCTGACTTGTTATGCTCGCTCATATTTTTCCTCTCTCTTGATTCGTAAGGCCTAAGAAAAAATGGGTATTGCGCCAAATGGCGACTCTCCTTGATGATACTGCTAAGTGTGAGCTCATGCCACATTTCTCTTTTGAAGAGGAAGGGAAATATCGGGCATCGGTAGTGAGATATGTTGAGGAGAATCAGAGGAGAGAGAGTATGCCTCGTTACTTCATTCCTTTCTCTGGAAGAGCCCCAGCTGCTCTGGATATCAATGGTCATCGTTTGTTGATAGTGTCCAGTGATCAGAAAGATATTGAAGAGAGTTTAGCTCTCTTTGGTGCTGATACAGTCAAGAGTATTGATGGCGACCTTGGGCGAGACGATGGGTATGTGGCGCTAGAAAAACTCGCTGACGCTATCAAAGGTGACGTCGTGATTGCTCCTGAAGATGAACCCCTCGAGACTATATTGACAGACCTGCATGAGGAGTTGCCCTGGCTTCAATAATGATGGGGCTTCAATACCGCTTGGCGTTTTTTGAATAAGGTGCATCAGAGGCTCTCGTTGTATTCAACGGTATGCAGCTACTTTCCTTTTACATTTCCCCCCTCAAGAACATTTCATCACACATGTATTTCGCAGCCTCTGATTGTATCGTATCTGAAATATCCCTATTCAGAGGGGGCTCCTTTTCAGAGAACAGGGAATCTGATTAGATAGATAGTGGGAACGGTGTTGAAGTCTGCGCTATCCCCACATCCTATGGAGGAATTGTGTCTCTTTCTGACAGGTTATTACTCATACAGTTTGAAGATGAAAAACTGCAAGGCTTTCTTGAGAAGGTCGGTTATGAGTTGTTTGTTTGTGACAATTGGAGCGATGCTCGCTCCCTACTTGAGCGAGAGTCGTTTGATTTAGTTCTCTTCGATGGTTCTCGACACGAAAGCTCCCCCGACTTTTTGGAATTCATGAAGACACAGCCGAGGATGGGTGCCATTCCTCTCTTCTTTCTCGTCGACAGTGAGCAGCAGGTAGGGCTCATAGAGAGCCAAGAGCTTGAGCGAATTGAGATCGTGCAAAAGCCTTATTCGGTCGGAACAGTGGCAAGTAAAATTGCCACTGAGTTGCGGCTAAGAAAATTTGCTGGAAAAGATGAGGCAACAGCGACACTCTCTGAGGTCAATGCGGCGCTACGAGACCTTACCGCTCGTCTCAAGCGAGATCTTGAGGAGGCCCGCGGTATTCAACAGAGCTTACTGCCAAAAGAACTGCCAGAGAGAAAAGAGTTTGAAATAGCGGTCTCATATGAGCCACTCGAGGAAGTTGGTGGCGATTGGTTTTTTGTCGAGGAGATACCAGAGACGCGGGTGAGTATCCAGATTGGGGATGTGACAGGGCATGGTCTCTCGGCCGCTTTCATCGGAAGTATGACAAAAATGGCGATGGTAGCAGCCGAGACATTTGAGCCTCACCACCTACTGCAGAAGATGAACGCATTATTGGAGCCCCAACTTCCTGATGGAAAGTTCGTTACCATGTTTAGTTATGTGTATAACTATCAAACGGGAATGCTGCAGTATGCTCGGGCAGGGCATCCACCTGCGCTTCTACTCAGACGTAGAGAGGGGAAGGTTATTCAGCTAAAGGGAGAGGGTTTTCCCTTAGGCTTTCTTGAGGGTGCTGATTATTCTCTCGGAGAGGAGTCGCTCGAGAATGACGATATCTTGATTGTCTATACTGATGCATTCCCAGAGAGCACGAATATGGCTGGTGACTACTTTGGAACGGAGCGACTCGAGCGGTTTCTCCTTGAGCTTCCATCAGAGACTTCAGCAGGGGAGGTGGTACGGCTTCTCATTCAACATTTCGACGACTTTCGTGGAGGCCGCCTTTTAAAAGATGATGCGACAGTCGTTGCCTTAAGGCGAACTGTCTAGACTTGAAGCGTTTTATGGAATTTCCCTCACACTTTTTTCATCCCTTTATCGTTCATGTCCCAGTTGTACTGCCCCTCATAATCTCTCTATTCTGCCTCCTTCAATGGCGCAAGCTGTCGAGCTTTCGAATTGAGCTGTGGATGATTGTCGCACTACAGTGCGTTTTTTCGGTAATGGCCTTTTACTCGGGATCGTGGGTGAGCGATACGGTTGTCGAACGCTTGCAACCGAGTGCTCGTGAGGCTCTTGAATGGCACTATCTGTGGGGACGAGTCGTACTTCTCGGCTCACTTGTTACTGGAGCTGTGGTAGTAGTGGCAACGATTGCAACTCGGCACGAGAGGCACTTCGCTTTCCTTGCAATCCTCATTTCTTTTTCGTTGAGTGCTCTATCACTTATCGCGGGTGCTACTGGGGGAGTCTTGGTGCATGAGCATGGGATCAATCTGCTATTCACAGAGCCGCAAAGGGAAATGAGCAGTAATCCATAGTGATATCCCGAGTCGTATTGAGCAAAGAGGCCTACTTCTTCGCAATTTCTTCTCTGAGTATGCAAACTATGATTTCGACAGCGAACGGGCAGAATCCCATAGATGCTCCGGTTCACCAGTTACGAGAGCGCAATGTCTCGCAAAAGCAAAAAGCCAATCGCTGAGGCGATTGAGATAAACGAGAATAGTTGGGCGTACATGCTCTTCCTGTGCGTAGCTGACGACAGAACGCTCGGCTCGTCTACAGACAGTTCTAGCGATATGTATAGCGCTCGTGAGTGGAGAGCCTCCCGGAAGGAGGAATGATTTTAGCTCTGGAACTACGGCTGTCCACTGATCTATTTGATTCTCCAGAGAAGTCACGTTGAACTCTGAAATAGTCGTCGGAGGTTGCCAATCTGAGTCCTGCGGTGTCGCTAGTTCTGCGCCGATATCAAACAGCTCTTGCTGAATATCATGGAGAAGCCCATCATCTTCAAATAGTTTCCGCTCCTGTAATAAAGAACGAACCATTCCGATCCACGAGTTCAGTTCATCAATATCTCCGTAGGCATGTACTTGAGGACTCGCCTTCGGTACTCGCTTCCCGCCAACAAGCCCGGTCTCACCGGCATCCCCGGCTCGAGTATAGAGTTTTGAAAGCTTGACCATAAGTACGTCCTTAAAGTTCTGAGTGCCACGTTGCAAATAGTGCCGATTCACGGCAGAAATCTCAAGTTTTTCTAATCCCCTACCTCTCAGTCCATTCTCTTCTAGGAGAGAATGATAATGTCGCTCCTGATAAGGAAGTGCTTGGCATGCATCAGACACGGCACGCTCGTATTAAGCCACCTTCCCATGCTCGCTCAAACTGTGCACGCGAGAGGTTCTTCGGTTTCGCCCTGTTGATTAGTAGCGCGCTCACCACTTGTGTAAGCCGGCGGGTATCGTCCCCCATTAGGCGCTTTGTAAAAATTCCGTCTTGAGTATCAATCCATACCCCCTAAGAGCGGGAGATCTAAAATTTGAGTAAGAAAGGGTCCGAACCTCTTCCTTCCCTGAAATCAGTAGTGACCGGGTTTCTCACCGCAATGGGTGTATGTAAAACGAAGTTTGAGGCCTATTCTCTTACACGTTATGTGGCAGAGGAGTTTGGGCAAATGAGACGCTATTTGTGGCTTTCGGTGGAGCTTTTCTGGTGGAGGGTGAAAATATGGACCGTATCTTCAACTACTTGAATCAAAAGAGCAGGGAAACCAGAGTAAGATACTTCAATCGTAGCATTGCCATAGAGTGTGCTGAGTGTAACTCAGTTATTGAAATTGCTTTGGGGGTCTCCGGAGATTGAGTCTGAACGCAACAAGGACTGCGACTTTAAGTTGTAGTATCGAGAACGAGAAGTGTGATGATACAAAGTAAGGAATCACCACAAATGGAGCCGGCTGCAATTACTGATGTCGGTTGTGAGCGTGCCCTGAACGAAGACCGTTATGCTTCGATTCACTCACCATCCGGAACGACCTGGTTAGTCTGTGATGGTATGGGGGGCACTAGTGGCGGGGATCTCGCTGCGCAGCTTGCAATTGATGCCATTCGTCGCGATCTGCAAGGTCAATCGCCAAGACCTCCAGCAGTGTCGATTGAGCATGCACTCATGGAAGCGAATCGTATTGTTGTTCTCAGAAGGCAAAATCAGGCATTCGCTCAAATGGGGACTACCGCAACTGCAGTACAGATGCTCGGAACCGAGATTGCAATTGCGAATGTCGGCGATTCACGTGCATATCTCATTCGTGACGGTTCTATTCGTCAGCTTACAGTCGATCATACCTACGTTCAAGAGCTCGTTGAAAAGGGGGAGCTGGGGGAAGAAGAAGCACTCTCGCATCCCCAGGCACATATTCTCACTAGGTGTCTCGGTGCCGAGCCAGGAATCAAAATTGACCTTATGCAGTATTGGCTCACTCCCCCTACATCGGAAGTGCGTTCCTCCCGAGGGGATGTACTACTCCTCTGCTCAGATGGGCTTTATAGTTTAGTAGAAGACGGAGAAATTGCTTCACTGGTGGCATCATGTGCTCCAAGTGAAGCTTGCGAGCAGCTCGTTGCGCTTGCTAAAGAACGGGGAGGGTTCGATAACATCACACTGGTCGTTATTCCCTTAAGTGGAGAGCTTAGTTCTCAGCCGCCATCCGGATATTCAAGTGAGCGCATGTTACAAAAGTTACAGAAGGCTTCAGAGCGAACAGTCGCAATCAGAATGAGAGCTATTGTTCAGTCAGTGGTAGTGATAGGCATTCTTAGCCTTATCGCCGCACTCACTGCAGGTATAGCTATAGCGTTACGAATGAAGGTTTAGGGAGAAAGAGATGACATCAGGTAATGATAAAAAGAAAGAACGGGTAAAAGATGAAGACCGACCCGAGAGCGGAAAGGGTTCCAGAGCGAGAAATCGTACGGTAATGTTAACTCCTGACATCACCGGGGAGGTAAGAGCTCGACTTGCGCAAGACATGAAACTTACGGAGGGTTTTCAGAACACTTCGGAGGAAGAAGATGCTTTCTTTTCCCCGGTAACGTCTCGCGCTGAATCTGAGTCTTCAAGCGATTCCTTCATTCCAATCACACCGTCACGTGATGAAAATCCCGCACGAGAGGAGCTAAAGCCCACTCAACCGAGGTTTCAACACCATAGAGAGATCCTAACAGAGAGTATGGTGTCGAAGCCTCAAGTGAACTCGTCCGATATGCTGGAGGGGGCTTTGGGTATCCGTCAAGATGAGATGCCCCCAGCGACCCGAGCTCCTATCCCGTCGCAATCCGCAGCCTATCGTATTCGACAGGGTATTATCTGGAGCAAGTTGTCTCGTGTTATGGGTTTTTTAGTAGCCTATGATGCGGATGATAACGGCGAGTTTTTTGAGTTGCGACAGGGTCGTCTTATAATCACTTCGGAACCTCCATCTACCGGCAACTTCCTCGTTCTCGATGATAAAAGTGTGAGTCCAATGCATGCAATTGTACGGTTGGCGGATTTTGGAGAATTACAGATTCTCGATCAACTCTCCGAACAAGGTACACGTATTATTCGAGGGGACTCCGGGGAAGAGCAGATTCTCTCTGGAGAAAAGGGAACCGCCTATCACGGTGATACTATTATATTCGGCAAAAAGAAGTTTTCAGTGTGTCTCATAGCAGGGATGACATTAAAGTAAGAAACGTGTTGTGCGCTAATGTAGTAGGATGAACCAAGACAGTCTCACTAATATTCGTCCCGGAACAATTATTGGTTCGCGGTATAAAGTTATCCGATGTCTCGGTACCGGGAGTATGGCAGTTGTCTACGCGTGCGCTGATCGAGAACAAGGTGGACAGATAGTTGCGCTCAAAGTCTTATTTCCTGAAGTGGCGCAAGACCGAGTAGGATTGCGGCGCTTCCGTAATGAAATTTTCGCATCGTACGGGGTCGTTCATGAGAATGTGGTTCGAGCTTTCGAATATATTCGTGATGGAGATATTACTGGTTATACACTCGAGTATGTGAGCGGAGGGGATCTTGCTGATAAGCTTGCTCAGAGCAATACACCTATTCCTATTGGGGAGGTGCTTGAGCTCCTCATAGACATGTGTGCTGGCTTACAAGCGATTCACGATGCTGGTATCGTCCACCGTGACATGAAGCCAGAAAACATCCTACTGACAGACCTCGGGAGAGCAAAGATAGCAGATTTTGGAATCGCTCGTACCGGTGGTGGTCAAAAGTTGACGGAACATGGAGGGGTTATCGGTACGATTGACTACGTGAGTCCTGAATACATGCTCAATTCTCATGTGGATTGGCGTTCAGATATCTATGCGTTGGGGATTCTTGCCTATGAGATGGTCACTGGAGAGGCCCCATTCCGAGGCGAGAGTGTATATGCAACGATGATGAAGCGTCTAAAAACAGAGCCGAAAGTACCGAGTAGCCTGAGAAGCGAGTGCCCTGTGGAGCTTGACCGAATCATACAGAAGGCTATGGCCCGCGCGCTAGAGGAGCGATATCAGTCAGCACAGGCGATGCTCGATGACTTATTGCCCCTGCAGCGAGACTACGCGAGTGATGTGTTGCGGTGTGCAAATAGTAACGCCGAATCGCCTACTATGAACCAGTCTCCATCCGTTACTGTTGAGAAGCCGACAGTGGAAAAGAGTAGGAAGCGTGCTCATAGTGAGAGTTCACGTGTGAGAGTGAGAGATATTCTTCCAAGTGATCGACATGCGTCTGGTCTTGAACGGCGTACTTCGATGACAGAAGGAGCGGATGCCTCCGCTTTGTTCTCTTCTACACCGGGAGAAGAGACGTCTGCTGCTGGTAATCGGTTGTGGCGAAGCCCTACGAATACTTCAGGAATTTCATTTCGGAAGAATCATTCTGATCCACTCGTCCGTCTGCAGAAGGAGACGAACAGTGTTACTTCTCCGGTTCGGTCCGTAATTTTCATGAACTTACTCCTACTTTTTCTCTTAGTGCTTCTCGGACTGAGTCTTGTAACAGTATTCTTCTGTGGGATGGTGCGTCCGGGGGAGTGTCGACAGCTTCTATTCGGAGACTTCGTTCCGTGGCGTGTATCGTTCGGTATCGGAGCGTCGCTTAGCGGAGCTTCATATGAACCCACAGCTCATAAGTATGGACGTGAGGGGAGCCTATTTCGGAAATTGTCGTTCACCTACGAGTGTAGTAGCATCAAAGTAACGAATGATTCCAAAAGGTTTTTCGCATGAAGCTCCTTATCGTAGATGTGACGACCGAAGCTCAGGCTTTCTGTGCGAAGCGGATTGAGCTTTTTAGTAAAAGCGATATCGAGATGCTTGACCTGAAGGTGAAGCTCGTAAATGACCGTGACTGCCTGGAGCGGGTTGGTGAAGCGGATGTTGTTATTCTCGGAGCAGGGCTCGGAGAGCGAGCTACGATTGTGGCCAGACAG
>JBMTVV010000081.1:0-7605 GCA_049451755.1 Bdellovibrionota bacterium | reverse complement strand
CTTGATACGATTCGCAAGAGCTCAGTTGCTGAGCGCGAGCATGGTGGAATCACACAACACATCGGTGCGTATCAGGTAACGGTAGAAGATGGGCGGACAATAACGTTCATTGACACCCCAGGTCACGCTGCTTTTACCTCTATGAGGGCTCGGGGAGCGCAGGTTACGGATATCGTCATTCTTGTTGTTGCAGCTGATGATGGTGTGATGCCACAGACGGTAGAAGCTATTGAGCATGCGAAAGCGGCTGGTGTTCCGATTGTTGTTGCTGTGAACAAGATGGATAAAGAGGGAGCCAATCCGGATAAAGTGAAACAGCAGCTGGCAGAGCGAGGGTTGCAGCCGGAAGATTGGGGTGGCGATGTGATGTTCTATCACGTATCCGCCTTAAAGGGTGCTGGTATAGCAGAGTTACTGGAAGGAGTATTACTCGTCGCCGAAGTTGCCGAACTAAAGGCGAATCCAGAGCGTAGAGCAGTGGGTACGATTATTGAAGCTCGTCAGGAGCTTGGTAGAGGTATTGTCGCTACCGTGCTTGTTCAGAAGGGGACACTTCATCTCGGAGAGATTTATGTGACTGGTGCAGAGTTTGGACGAGTTCGCTCCATGATGAACCATCTTGGTGAGACTATTACAGAGGCGGGCCCAGCCGTTCCTGTTGAGATAACAGGTCTCAGTGGTGTCCCGAGAGCTGGTGATGACTTTGTTGTCGTTGAGTCTGAGAGTAAGGCACGTGCGGTTGCTATGAACCGAGCTGAGAAGCTGAAATTGAAAGAGTCTCGACTTGGTGGTGGACCGGTATCGCTGGAAGAGTTTGCACGTCAAGCAGGGAAGGCAAAGGCTGCTGAACTCAACCTCATTGTAAAGGCCGATGTGCACGGCTCGCTCGAGGCAGTACGTGATGCTGTTGAGAAGCTCTCAGGGGAGAAAGTAAAGGTTCATGTGGTGCTCGGAGGTGTTGGGGGTGTTAGCGAAAACGATGTCCAGCTTGCGATCGCCTCGAAGGCTCTTATCGTCGGATTTAATGTCCGGGCGGAGTCGAGAGCAGCAGATGAAGCCGAGCGGCACGGAGTGGAGATCCGTTTCTACCGAGTAATCTATGAGCTCGTAGATGAGGTGAAATCTGCTATGGCTGGACTACTTGAGCCTATTAAGAAAGAGAAGTCACTGGGACGAATCGAGGTGAGAGATACGTTTATGGTGCCAAAAATCGGGCGGATTGCAGGTGGGTATGTCCTTGATGGAATCGCGCGACGGGGTGCCTACGTGAGACTTCTTCGTGATAGTGCTGTTGTCCACGAAGGGAAAATGAGTGGGTTGAGACGTTTTAAAGATGATGTGAAAGAAGTTCAATCCGGATATGAGTGTGGAGTCTCTATTGAAAACTTTAATGACGTAAAGATTGGAGACGTTATTGAAATGTACGAGATTGAAGAGATCGCAGCATCTCTTGATGATCTCAACTAAGGAGTTCGCGCCTTGAGTGATAATAGACGAGTCTATAAGGTGGCGCAGGCGATTCGGGAGGTGCTAGCGCGGCGGTTACTTGAGAGCTCTGATGAGAGACTTCGCATGGTCACCATCACCGGAGTGAAGGTTTCCAAGGACCTTCGAGTGGCCTCTGTGTACTGGGTACAGTCTGGCTCAAAGCAGGCAATCGCAGCAACGGAGGCGGCTTTTAAAGGGGCGAGGGGATTCTTTCGAGTAGCTCTCTCAGAGGGACTTCGATTGAGATTTGTGCCCGAGCTTCGGTTCTTCTATGACAACACGCTTGATACCGTTGAGCATATAGAATCGATTATGAAGGATCGTTCTAGTCTGGACCAGGATTCTGGTAATGCTCAGGTCGGTGTGGTTGAGGGTGAGGGAACTAACACTGTCTCAGAGGATTCATTTGAAGAAGCCAGGGGACTCTGCGATGAGGAATGAGAACAATATCCTACGAGAAGCAGTACGTCTCATCTCAGAAAGTCACTCGATAGCGATCCTTTCACATTTCAATCCTGATCCCGATGCTTACGGCTCCTCGTGTGGTCTAGCACATATCGTTCGAAGTATCATGCCGATATGTGATGTTCGTGTTTTCAATGAGGATGCTGATACTGCGCAAGAGCGACTTGCATTTCTATCAGGTGCTGAGGATGTTTCTGCTAGTCCAGGGGACTTTCAACCCGCTCTCATCATTACGTGCGATTCAGGAGAGCTCAATCGAGTTGGAGATGAACTGGAGCAGTGGGTGCTCTTAAATAAGGAAGTTCCACTTATTAACATTGATCACCACGAATCGAATAATAACTTTGGAACCATCAATGTCGTACAAACAGGCGCATCTTCTACGAGCGAGTTAGTGGTTGACCTCTTTCGCGTGTGGAATGACACACGGGATGCTAGGATCGAGATGCCAAACGAAGCAGCTGAGTGTCTCTTGGCCGGTATTCTGGGAGATACTGGGGCATTCCGTTACCGTTCAACGACGGCAGATACTCTAGAGAAATCAGCTGATCTCATCCGAGCAGGTGCTCGGTTGGACTACCTTACCAATCACCTCTTTGGTTCAGTTCCGATATCAACGATGAAAATGAATGGGATTGGTCTTCAGAAGATGAGGACGCTCTGCGGAGGACGAATCGCTGGAGTGGCGATTACCGATGAGGATTATGCCACCGTCGGTGGTGGTCCAAAGGATGCGGAAGAGCTTGCTGAGCTCTTTCGGGATATCGACGGTGTTGAGGTCTCGTATTCACTGAGATGGGTTGATGGAAAGTGGAAGGCGAGCCTTCGAACCGCACGAGCTGATGTGGATCTGGCGGCGGTAGCGACAAGTTTCGGCGGTGGCGGTCACCGTGCAGCGGCAGCTTTTCGGGCTTCGGGTGAACTGAGTGACATTCTGACTCGGTTAGAATGCGCCCTCGAAAAGGCGTTATTAGAAGTAAAGGAGCCGTGCTGAGTAATGATACGTACTGAGACGACGGCTATTGGGGGTGAGCATAACTCTTCCACCATGCTAAAGCTAAAGACCCCTTTAGGTTTTCTCTGCGTTGATAAGCCGGCCGGTATGACGAGTGCTCACGTAGTCAACCGAGTAAAGCGTTTACTTGGGTTAACGCGTAAATCAAAAATCGGTCACATGGGGACTCTTGATCCAGATGCAACAGGGGTGCTTGTGTGTGCGGTAGGAAGGGCAACTCGCCTCATCCCGCTTCTCTCTGGTGGGAAGAAGGTGTACACAGGTGAGCTAGAACTTGGGGTTACGACTTCCACTGATGATATTTCAGGTGAGGTCTTGTCTCGGTTTGCAGGGAGCTTTCCTGAGAGTGAGACGGTGCTGTCGGCTACAAAGCAGTACAGAGGGCACATCTTACAGAGACCACCTACGATAAGTGCGGTGAAAATTCAGGGTGAGAGAGCCTATGTCAGAGCTCGAAGGGGAGAAGATATCGAGATTAAGCCGAAAGAAGTTGTGGTCTATGACTTCCAAGTATCACCGGTATCATCAGAGCGGTACTCGTATCGGGTTGAGTGTGGTCCTGGGACGTATGTTCGTTCACTAGTGAGAGACCTCGGGGAATCGCTGGGAACCGGTGGAGTTGTCCTCTCTATCCGGAGAGAGATGGCGGTTCCCTTTCATATTGATATGAGTAGCCCCCTTGAAAATATTGCATCGAGCCACCTCATTCCGTGGTATGAAGTCTTTGGAGAAATCCCGGAAGTGAGTATCTCTCGTTGGAGTGCTGATCGACTGTTTCATGGAGATAGCTCGGATGCACTCCGTGAGGTGAGGGGGGTGCTCAAAGGACCTCATGAGCAGGGAGCATATGCGCTGCTTTCTCTTGGAAGTAATAAGGCAATAGTGGGATTGCTCGCATATGAGAGCGACTCTTGGAGGGTAGTATTCGTCGATTTTGAGGCGGTAGAGGAGCGCTGAAGATAAATACTCAGTAGGGTATTCCTCTATCAGTATGATTTATAAGGAAGGGATGTATGAGTAGCCTAGTAGTGGTTGGAGCCCAGTGGGGAGATGAAGGAAAGGGGAAGCTCGTTGATTATCTAACATCGAATGCTCACTATGTTGTCCGTTTCCAGGGTGGGAATAATGCCGGACACACACTACTCGTTGATGGTAAAGAGACAAAACTTCGACTTGTACCCTCTGGGATTTTACGTCAGAAGACCGTGTGCTGTATTGCAGCGGGAGTCGTGCTTGATGCAGATGTATTTCTGGAGGAAACAACCGGTTTGGAAGCGGCTGGGGTATCGATATCGGAGGAACGTCTCGTTATCGATGAGAGTGTTCACCTGATCATGCCGTACCATAAGACAATTGATCTTGCTCGAGAGGAGCTTCGTGGTAAGAACCGGATTGGTACAACTGGAAGAGGAATCGGTCCCTGTTATGAGGATCGAGCCAATAGAAGTGGATTTCGACTTGCTGAGTTGAAGTATTTAGAGGCGACACTCGCCCGGGTCGAAGAGGTGCTTGAGCTTCGAAACCGCTACTTGAAAGATGTTTTGAGAACAAACGAACAAGTTGGACTCAGTGAGGTTCGCGAGTACTTAGAGAGAACGGCAGAGAAGCTCCTTCCCTTCATGGGAAATGTCGGGATGATTGTCGCCGATGCCCACAAACGAGAGCGTCGAATTGTTTTCGAGGGTGCTCAGGGTACTCTTCTGGATCAAATGCACGGAACTATCCCATACGTCACCTCATCAAGTACCCTCGCGGGTGCGGTATGTTCAGGTGTTGGAGTTGGTCCTCGCACTATTGACCATATCCTTGGTGTTGCAAAAGCGTACACAACGCGAGTGGGAAGTGGACCGTTTCCGACTGAAGATACAGGCGACGTTGGGCAGTACCTTCAGAAGAAAGGACATGAGTTTGGCACGGTTACTGGACGTTCCAGACGGTGTGGCTGGTTTGATGCTGTGCTACTGAGAAAAGCAGTGAGGCTCAATGGAATTGATATGCTTGCGCTCACGAAGCTTGATGTTTTATCGGGTCTAGAAAAGGTGAAAGTGTGTGTAAACTATCTCTTGGATGGTCAAAAAGTTGAGGACGCGCCCGTGTTGTCAGATGAACTTGAGCGTGTAGAACCTCAGTATGTGACCTTTGAGGGATGGGAGGATGATCTGTCAGGGATCAAAAAATGGCATCACTTGCCACAGAATGCGCGAGTGTATCTCAGTTCGCTATCGGAGATGGTTGAATGTGATATTTCTATGGTGAGTGTCGGACCAGAGAGAGAGAGTACATTGTTTGGGCACGCAGCGGTTCCGTTGCAAAACTTTATACGAGCGGAGTAAGAATGAGCAGGGGAGTGGCAGTATCTGCGATGGAACGAGTTGAAGATGATATTCTTAAGGGAGCCAAAGTACTCATCATTGATGATGAGCCGGGCATTTGCCGAGAATTAGAGAAGCTCTTTGAAGAGAGCGGCTCAGTGGTGAGTTCGCTGAATTCAGCAGAGCGGCTTTTTGAAGCTCTTGAGGATGAGCTGGATCTCGTTTTGCTTGATATATGGATCCCAGGGCGAGACGGGATGGAAGTGTTACAAGAGCTTCAGGCGCTGAACAATCCGCCATGTGTCATCATGATGAGTGGACATGCCACGATTGCAACGGCAGTGAAAGCAACTCAAATGGGAGCATATGACTTTCTTGAAAAGCCATTAGACATTGAGCTTACCTTAGAACGTGTTCGAGCTGGTTTACATGCGCAGCGCTCAGGGAGCCTAGCACAAGAGGGTTGGACTCATGCTGAACCCAAGGATTCAAGTGAAGAGGCTGCTCCAGGTGTGGCCAGTGAGGCGAGAGATAGCGGGAGTGGAGCAGCTCCCCTACACCTGAATATCCAAGAGAGCATTTTTGGAAAACAGCCATGGGCTGGGGAGTGTGTTCAGCAGCGAACGATTCAGCATTCAATTATTTTGTATGGAACAGGGCTACACTCTGGGAAAAAGAGCGGAATGAGTTTGGAGCCACTACCTCCAGACTCTGGTATTCACTTTGTAGGAGTATCTGGTGGACCTGCTGTCCCTGCGCACGTTGATTTTGTTGATTCGACGGGATTTGCGACGACGTTGAAGTCCGGTGGGAGTAGTGTGCAGACTATTGAGCATCTGATGTCAGCCTTACATGCCCTTGGCATATCAAATCTTTTAGTAAAGTGTAACGAAGAAGTACCTATTCTTGATGGCTCTTCGCTTGAGTTCTTAAAAGCGATACGTGAAGTGGGTGTTTGTGAACAGAGTGGGGAGTGGTATGCAATTACTCCTCCTGAGAGGATTATCTACGATAATGGTACAGAGCAGATCTCAATAGAGCCAGCAGATCGACTGACAGTCGAATATTATCTTAATTATCCAGCGCCGCTTGGAGAACAAGAGCTTGTTTATACCCATCATTCGATTGAGCACTATGAAAAAGAGATTTCTCCAGCGAGAACGTTTGGGTTTGTGCAGGATGTTGGATATTTACAAGCGAAGGGTCTTGCGCAAGGTGGGCGAATGGATAACTTCATTCTCTATGGGAAGGACGGGGCATTAAACCAGTCGCTTCGGTTCGAGAATGAAGCGGTTCGACATAAAATTCTTGATGCGATCGGTGACCTCTATTTGTTGGGTAGGCCGTTACAGGCAAAAATTACAGCGAGGATGACTGGTCACTCTGACAACATCGGTCTTCTGGAGCTTGTTCGTGACGGTATGCCTCGCTGAAAAAGCAGTTTCGTCTACCTCATGATTATTTACAGTCATTAGCCGTTTGAGTGGTACTGAGCTCATTATTCGATGTGGTACAAGGTATTAGGTACTGAGAGGCCTCTAGGGATATTTGTCCGCGGTACTGGCTTACCATTTCTAGTGAGAGCCCGATACCAAGAGCTACGGGGAACAAGAGTGCAATACCAAGGACATATTCAAGGGTAGTGGAGCCTTGATCTCTATTCATTTGTCGAGCTTTGGCATTGAAAACCTTATTTTCTTTTGGTTGCGAAGTATGTTTCATTGCTTACTCCTTTAAAACCCTTTTTTCGTTAACGCTAACACTCTCATCCTTTTTACAGTGATACTCGGAGATCAAACATGAGTGCCTCCATGAATCCCTTTACCTCTTGCTCGACGCTGCGAGGATTATTTCGGGTGAGTAAATCCATATAAAAGTCTTGAAAACACTGGTCATCATTGAGTGTCCCAGAGGCTGTCCTATTACAGCCGGTAGTATACTGCGCAAGTGAGCTCGGTATATTTCCTGGTGCTATCCGAACAACTGTATTGCCGAGAAAGTCAGCCGGCGGATTTGGGAGACATTTTCCGCCAGTAAAGTTCACACAAAATGTTTCTTGCAAGTTTTTGAAAACTTTATCTAGTCCATTTGCGTCAAGAACTCCTTCATCAGCCGGGGCGCGTGCAAAAAAGACGACGAGAACTCGACTTCCCTGCTGATTTAGATAACTTACCTCACGCTGAATATCCGAGCGGTAGTTCACATCAGTTGATAACCCCTGGTTGAGAATGAGAATAACATCAGCCGGATGCTGGGCGCCGTCTCGTATATCTTGGTTCCCGATCTGGTTCGTTTCAGTGCCGAGATATTGAAGTGGTCCAGCTT
>JBMTVV010000080.1:0-7606 GCA_049451755.1 Bdellovibrionota bacterium | reverse complement strand
TCTGGGTGAGCGAATACATCCTCGATCGGCGCTTTAATGAGATCCGATGCTTCTCGAACATCTGCTGGGATTGTAAGCTCACTGAGATCTACTTTTGGTGGGGCCTCAAACGGATACTCATCACGTCCATCACGTCGCTGATTTTTGTCATCGAAATCTGGCATGGCCTCTCACCGTATCCTCTTGCTCAGCCCTCTTTTCGAATGAAGAAGACGGCTCACTGCCAGACCTCTCACAAAGCATGGCACAGTTGTTATGGAAATTGATGGAACGGTTGCTACATAAGGGCACCTTTTTATTATTGAGGACTGGCGTAGATAGCTCCCCCACATCTTCCCCTCACCCACGTAGGGGAACGCTACACGAGTAGCGAGAGGCCCGGCTAATCATATGAAAGTATTGCAATTGTATAAGCCAGCACGGTTCACCCCTACGTCCCTGAGGCGATGGTTACCCCGAAATAGCCACTGTGAAATGGTAATTAGCCACAAAAGGTGACCGTCCCTCTTTAATCCCAGCTCGAGAGAAAGCCGACGACGTAAGAGAAGCCACGATAGAACTGCTCTAATGAAAAGGATTCATTCGGGGCATGAATATTATCTTCCTCTAATCCAAACCCCACCAAGAGAGGCTCAGCTCCTGCCACTTCAGCTAATCGAGCAACTATCGGGATCGAAGCTCCTTCCCACATAAGCTCAACGGTTCCTATCTCAAGCGATCCTAAGACGTGCTGCGCTCGTTCAATCACCGGACTCGAAGCACTCACTGCAAGTCCAGATCCGCCACTCTCACTCTCAGAGATCGTAAGCACTAAGCCCTCCGGAGCACGACTCAAGAGATGGGCTTCAACTTTCTTCAGGGCAGCACTCGTGTCTTGAGCCGCAACCGTCCTCGTTGTGATCTTCGCAAACGCATCCCTCGGAATAATAGTCTTCATCCCTGCACCGCCGTAGCCAGAGTGAATACCGTTCACTTCAAGTGTTGGACGAAAACCACGTCGTTCAGCAAAGCTTCTTCCCTTCTCGCCCCCAACCGGCTGCACACCACTCATCGCTTGATACGCCTCAGCAGGTACCTCAACACTATCAGCAATTGTCAGAGCGGCTTGATCCGGCTCGGGGACATCATCATAAAAGCCATCAACTGCGATTTTCCCCTCTGAGTCATGCAATGTAGCTATGAGCCGAGCAAGCTCAGTCGCTGGATTTGGACATACTCCTCCGTGAACCCCCGAATGGAGATCGGTCCGAAGACCAGAGAGACGCACAGTAAGCCCGGCGATACCCCGTAAACCCATCGTAATGGCGCAGACTTCCTTTGCACGTGACCCCGTGTCACACACCATGAGAATGTCAGCCCGCAGCCGCTCCCGCCAAGACTCGAGCGCATCCCCAATTCCTCCGCTGCCACACTCCTCTTCCCCCTCAATTACAAAAGCCAACGATACCGGGAGATCCCCCTCTTTCAGCAGCGCCTCCACCGCTTTTACAAAGTACATGACCTGTCCTTTGTTATCCTCAGCCCCACGCGCAAAGAGCCTCCCATCCCGAAGGGTTGGCTCAAAGGGCGGTGTGGTCCATTCATCCAGTGGGTCCGCCGGCTGAACATCGTAATGACCATAAAAGAGAATGCGCGGCGCATCAGCCTTCGGCGAGGAATATTCCGCATAAACTACCGGCTTTGCACTCGTTTCAAGGATGGTCGCCTCTAACCCGATACTCCCGAGGTGATCCCGCAACCACTCTGCGCACCGGACACACTCCCCGTCGAACTCAGGGTCGGTACTGATACTCTGAAATCTCAAAAACTCGCTCCAGTCACTCAGGCACTTTCCTTCATCATATACCTTGCGAATTTCCTCAGCACTTTTCATGCGACCCCCTCATTTCTCTCTTGCGCTTCAGCCGTTCATCACCTACTTCTAATGATACGAACAGTATTTCATTACCGGTTAATGTTGAACAACTGCTCGTTTTGGTAAATTACAACAATTACTTGGGTCAGGTGATAGTTTTCCACAGGAACTTACCTCCCCCGATATGCGGCAAGAACTCTGTTATTACAAGGAATCTGCTGTGACCAAGGAATCTGCTGTGACCAAGGAATCTGCTCTTACCAAGGAATCTGCTGTTACAAGGACACGTGCTATGGCGAATGCTTACCTCTGCGAAAATGAAGACTCCTCTTATATGAATGCATACGATAACGCTGCAAAGGATATGGGAGCTTCTTCGTACGAACACGAAGAGCGCAGCGCAAGGACTCCCTTCAGTGCCCCCTCATATCACGGCACTTCAGCAAAGTACGGGGATTCGCTGTCTATATCCGTCAAAGACTGTATTGTCCCACTCATGACGAGTCTGGTTCTCGTTATATCGCTTTTCTTTGCTGGATGTAGCTCAATTTTCGGTGGAACCGGTGAAGACGTAGACAGTGCAGCTGACAGCAGTAGCTACCTTGGTCTCTCTGAAGCAGAACTCGATTCGGGACTCTCTGCGCGTTACGGCACTGGCTCTATACCAGAAGCAGAAGGAGAAGGGCTTTTTAAAGATATTCGATTCGGATTTGATTCGTACTCCGTTGATGAGATGGCCCGTGAACGGATCGCTCTCAACATTCAGGTGCTTAATGCAAACCCTGGGGTAAAAATTCAATTAGAGGGTCACTGTGACGAGCGAGGAACGACCGAGTATAACCTCGCCCTCGGACAGAGAAGAGCAGAAGCCGTTCGAGATGCAATGCTCGCTCTTGGTGTGGACCGGAACCGAATAGAAACCATCAGCTACGGCAGCGAAGTCCCACTTGACCCAGCGCACACAGAAGCTGCCTGGGCAGTGAATCGACGAGTTCACTTCACCCCATTTACTGAGTAGAAAACCCTCGGTCAGAAGTTTTCTCCTGGATAGCAAGTACTCGCGGGCTCATTCTCACTGAGAAAGATCTGTGGTTAATGGCTTCTGGTGTTGTTCGCGAAAAGGACACCGCGGATGTAAGGGCATCGCTACTAAGAGTGAGATGCCCGCACCTCATACGCCAACCTTATTTCAATGACTTAGCGATTTATGCTATCTCTCCTCACCTAGTTGCCTAGCAACTCCCCCACTCCTATACTCGGGGCTCGCTTCTTGCCGCGACCAATGGAGGGGCAGCTAGGGTGAGGTGAAAACCGGAAGCAAAACAAGAAACGCTCACTCAATCTTTGCCTGGGTGTAACGAACAAAACTGTGGTACCAATAGAGACTATGCTCATTGACACTCTTACACTCCCCGAAGACCTTCGCGCCCTCGACGAGACAAGCCTCATACAGGTCGCTGATGAACTTCGAAATGAACTTATTTCTCTCGTCAGTCAGTCGGGGGGACACTTTGCTTCTAGTCTCGGTGTCACCGAACTCTCAGTAGTTCTTCACACAATTTTCAACACCCCTGAGGACCGCATCATTTGGGACGTGGGTCATCAAGGGTACATACACAAGATGCTCACCGGTAGACGGGACCAGATGAGCACAATCCGTCAACGTAACGGGCTCTCAGGTTTCCTTCGTCGGGATGAGAGTCCATACGATGCATTCGGAGCTGGTCACGCTGGAACAAGCATCTCGGCGGCGGTTGGTATGGCGCTAGCCTCAAAAATGGAGGGACTCAACCGTTACGTCGTACCCGTTATCGGAGATGGATCACTTACTGCAGGAATGGCTTTCGAGGCGTTACACCATGCGGGGAGTCTTGACCTGAAAAAGTTCATCCTCATCCTGAACGACAATGAGATGTCGATTTCAAAAAATGTTGGTGCGCTGAGCTGGTTTTTCTCGAAAGCAGTCACTGGTGAACGTCCGACGGCAATGAGAAGACAGTTTAAAGAGTGGTATCGACAAGGGTACATCCCAGAGTTCATTTACAAGGCGATAGATAAAGCAGAAGAATCCGCTCTCTCATATTTTTCAGAGGCCTCAGACCTTTTTGAAGTCTTTGGGTTTCGATACATTGGACCAGTTGATGGACATAGCATCCCCGACCTAAAGAAAGCCTTATTAAATGCGAAGCGCCAAGAAGGCCCAGTTGTTGTCCACATTAAAACCGTCAAGGGTAAGGGATTCGGTGCTGCGGAGAAGGATCCTTTAACATGGCACGGTGTCACCCCATTCGATGCAAAGCAAGCAACGTTCAGAAAGGTCGCAAAAACAGATGCGCCTCCCCCAGCCCCTTCATACACAAAAGTCTTTGGCTCGACGCTTGTTGAATTATGTAAGTCGAATAAAAAAATCATCGGCATCACTGCTGCGATGCCCTCTGGGACAGGTCTCGACATGCTTGAGGAGGCCTGCCCTGAGCAGTTCACAGATGTTGGCATCTGCGAACAACATGCAGTTACCTTCGCAGCCGGACTTGCCTGTGAAGGATACCGTCCCGTATGTGCTATCTACTCTACGTTCTTACAGCGAGCGTTTGATCAAGTAGTACACGACGTCTGCATTCAAAATCTCCCCGTTGTTTTCGCCCTCGACCGAGCCGGTGCGGTTGGAAATGATGGAGAAACTCATCAGGGGCTTTTTGATATCAGTTATTTGCGACCCATTCCCAACATGACGATCCTTGCGCCGAAAGATGAAGACGAACTACGACACATGCTCTTTACGGCGCTTCAACACGACGGGCCAATTGCTATCCGTTACCCGAGAGGCAATGGAATCGGTGTCCCTCTCATAGAGCCTCTGCAACACCTCCCTATTGGTGAAGCTGAGACACTTCAAGCCGGAGAGCGTATTGCCTTTATCACAGCAGGTCCTGTGGCATACACAGCTCTTGAGACTGCCGCTGCCATTCATGAGCTCTACGGAATTACCCCTACCGTCGTAAACCTCAGGAGTATCAAGCCTATCGACCGAAAAATGCTGCGAGAGATTGGGAAGACGCATGAGCTCGTCGTCACGATTGAAGACCAAACTCTCATTGGTGGAGTCGGGTCAGCAGTGCTGGAAGTACTCGCAGAAGAAATTGAAGAGAGCACTCGCCCTGCTTGCATCCGATTCGGTGCACTTGATGTGTGCACCCCCCACGGCACTCAACAAGAACAGTACGCGCTTCACGGCTACGATGCAGCCTCGATTACCTCTATTCTCTGTGAAAAGCTAGGTTCAATTCTTGGGGAGCCAGGTTCTACAACGAAACTCTCTGCCTAACTCTCTACATAGCAGAGTAAACCTCTTCACGACATCTCAGATGTGATACGGCAGGCTAGCTGAAGAGGCACTATCTCAAATCAGAAAATTTCTTAGTTTTTCTATCCCTCCACGTGTCCTCATAGAAGACAGTGACCAGATAGTACTCGTCGGAATACATAATCTCAGTGGAGAAGACTACATATCTTTAAGGAGTTATCACCACAAAGCTTTCGGCACCTCTTTTGCAAAGAAAAAAACTGAAGCACTTACGATCAGTAGTATGATGAGAGGTCAGAATGAGTGAATGCCCTTACTCACAGAGAATGGATGGACAAGTCATGAAGCGAGAAGATGTAAATGGTTACTTCACCAAAAGTCTGTTTAGCCTACAGCTACAGATTAAGACCCTCCTCGATGGTGCCGGAGGGGAAGAAACCGGGCATTTTCTCGACACACTCACAGAGATGTCCCAGTCAGAACAGTCAGTCGCTCTTCGAGTCTTTCAGAGAGCACTCGACAAGTTCAGAGCCTCTGGTTTGCGTCTACAGTCGGTAGACGATGAACACCAGATGGCCTTTGAAAATGCACTCTACGAAGAACTCGTAGAAGGCATAGCCGCCTTGGATTCGAGCACCTTAGAGAGAGGTTTGCACGTAGTCGACGGTGGCAAGCTCCCAACTCGCCAGAAAAGAGAGAAACGTCCTATCTGCTTATCAACTGCACGGCAGAAGAGAGCGGAAGGGCGTACCACTCTCTAGCACCCAGTAGTAGTAGTTCTTCCCGTTTTTGCAGATGAATGAGAAAATGCAACGGATTGTTGAGTTGAAATAGTATTACTCCGAGACAACTAGTGGTGTTACGCCTCTTAGTAATTCAAAGAGGAAGCATGGAAGCGGATAAGAAGAAGAACGGACCAGACCAGACCACGGCACGTAGTCCCATCGCCAAAGATGAGCTTATCGTACAAGACGGACGCAATGCGCTCTTGAGTGTACAAGCAGAGCTCAGATCCGTTGTGCAGATGGCGCGCGTCCTTGCCAACGAGGGCCCCCCTATTTCAGAGAACGAGGCAAGAAAGACGGCAAAAAATATTGCCTCACGTTTAAAAGCTTCTGGGGATGCCTTCGGGGAGGAAGCTGTACTCTTTCAGGAACTTATTCCAGAAAGAGCGAAGAATCTTCTTCGGTAGCAATAAAACCCACATAGGCTCGATGAAGCCTCAAGTGAGATACTTGTTCCACGAGATACTTGTTCCACATAGCAAGCCTACGCTGCCTTGCCGACTTCAGATCAGGTCAGCGGTAACGGCATATTGTCTAGTAACCGAATACCCTCTAGAGATGCAGTGAGAAGGATACGTGCTGTTTTCTGGGGAGAGAGCTCTGTGATGGGCTCGAGGTTCTCTTCATCAACAACCACCAGATAATCAATAACAAGCTCCCCGGTCTCGATCAGTGGCCGTAATTCTTCTTTGGCAATCGTGAGAATCTCTTCTACATCTCGCCTTCCCTCCTCTGCACACGCTACTGCCTTCGTCAAACTCCGACTAAGTGTGACTGCCTTTTCTCTTCCCTCGGCTGACAATCGAACGTTACGAGAACTCATGGCAAGGCCATCCGACTCACGAATGAGGGGAGCCCGAAGAATTTCAATCCGGAGCCCCAAGTCTCGGACCATCTGTTCAATCACTCGGAGTTGTTGAAAATCCTTTTCACCAAAGATAGCCACCTCGGGTGCTATGAGGTGAAACAGAAGGGAAACAACAGTGGTAACCCCCTCAAAGTGGCCTGGACGCCCCGCTCCTTCCCATCGCTCGGTTAATCGAGAGACAGCAACTTGTGTAGAGAAATTCTCGGGATACACCTCATCAACTTCTGGTGCGAAAACAACATCAACCCCACGATCATTCAAAAGGGCAATGTCTCGCCCCTCATCTCTCGGATAGCGCTCTAAGTCAGCCGCAATATTGAACTGCTTCGGATTGACGAAAATAGAGACTACTGTCTTCGTTCCAACCTGAGCAGCACGGTCAACTAGGGAAAGGTGCCCCTCGTGGAGGGCTCCCATCGTCGGCACCAGAACTATCCGTTCTCCCGCCGTCTCCATTCGACGGGACCACTCTATTATGTCTTTTCGCTTTCTTATGACCTTCATACCCACCACTTCCCACACAAATTGAAGAGATAAGTTGCGAAGCCCGAAAAAAGTCGCAACAATCAAACAGCTTTTAATTTCTCGTACCCCCGTGCAGACTTCGCTAAGAAGTAAGGCATCTCCGAAAAGCACGGCGGACATGTGATAAGAGCCCTGTGTGATTACCCCGTAAGGGATAACCAAAGGTGAGAACCACGTAAAGGCTTTATACGAGAAAGCCTTTACAACAGCAGACGTGAGACCCAATGGAGGGTGTACTCCAAAAGAGGATGCACCGAGCGAACGCCAAC